>CAIQNQ010000032.1 GCA_903873165.1 uncultured Methylococcaceae bacterium
GTGTTCTTGTTGTGGATAGCTCTGGTGCCTGTTGATGCCAAGCAAGACTTAAAGTTTACTTATATCTTATCGACTATCCCTATTGCTTGGCAATATGGCTGGCTATTTTTTCGGGTCATAGGAGCAACCCTGACTGTACCTTTTATCGAAGAACTGGCTTTTCGTGGCTATTTACTGCCCAAATTGATTAACCCTGATTTTCTGACGGTAAAACCCGGTCAGTTCACTTGGCTATCATTTGCGGTATCATCGTTACTGTTTGGAGCAATGCACGGGGCTTGGCTGGCGGGTACGGTGGCGGGCATGGGCTATGCTTTGGCGGTATACCGACGCGGAGTCGTGGGCGACGCTATTATCGCCCACTCAACCACTAATGCGCTGTTGGCCATTTATGTGTGGCAAACCCAGCATTGGTCGATGTGGTAAGTCTTATAATCATCAGGCATTTTTGCA
The DNA here is from genome assembly GCA_903873165.1 of uncultured Methylococcaceae bacterium. Classification (GTDB taxonomy): domain Bacteria; phylum Pseudomonadota; class Gammaproteobacteria; order Methylococcales; family Methylomonadaceae; genus Methylobacter_C. The sequence goes on from CAIQNQ010000032.1 coordinate 454, forward strand.
GCTATATCCTCAGTATGGCACTTGGTTAATTTTATTGACAGCCACATTACAAATATGTGACAATTAGCATGTAAATTTATATTTTTTACTGTTAAAGTGTCACAAAGATTATAGGATTTTCTCGATGGCACTAGGTTTTGAAAACCGCATCACCTCAACTGCAATACCTGGAGACCCATTATGAAAAAAATCAAATACCTGCTTGCCGTACCGGCAATCCTATTAGCCAGCCAAAGCAATGCTTTTGCCGCCACTTCAACTACTAACATCCCCTACGCAAATCCTGGGGTTATCAATCCGGTAAGCTACACCTTCACTGCTGCCAATACTGGCACTGTAAACGCCTATTTTGCAGGAACAACTGCTGCTTATACTGAAGTATTAGGGTTAGAAATCAATGGTGTAAATACTAACCATTGGGGCTTGAATAACAAGCAGAGTTCAGTCGGCTCAATGATGAGCTGGAATGTAAATGCAGGCGACAAACTAACGTTTGTTGACTATGTTTGGGGCTACAATGCTGTAAAATATGACAGCAACGGCAATCCCACCGGCGGTATTTACTCTATAGCATCCAATATTGCCCAGAACTCCGATACCAACCAACACGTTTATGCTACACCGCTGAACAGTGCCACTTTCAATACAGTGAGCAACCAAGGTTATGTTGAAAATCTTACAGCATTAACCAGCCAATTGCCCACTGCAGCTACAACACCGACTAACGGCACGCCACCAGTGTTTGTCTCTTTTGAAGACCTGACTAGTCCACATGCCAAAACAACGGGGTCAGATTACAACTACAATGACTTGGATTTCGTTTTTACCAATGTTGGCGTGAAAAGCTATCCTTCTGCACCTGAAATTGATACCAATATTGCAGGGCTAGGCTTGGGTTTACTGTCCAGTTTGTTGCTGATGATGTTAGAACGTCGCCGCTCGATCTAACGGTTACGGTTGTTTTGATATAAGGCTTGTTGCTTCTTTGACCTTAATAGTTTTAGTGCAGCGAGCCTTATTAATGTAAACACTGGACAGACCACTACTCTTCCACTTATATAGTGAAACAAGTACGCACACTTCTGCAATTCCATATTCCTATCCGTCTTAATGAATCATTATGATGTCAATTTGAATTAACTTATAGTTTTAACCAATTTTGCGGCTTTAAATAGGTCTCATAAAGGCCAGCTTCAGGCGTGCCGTGTTCTGGTGACCAATTATATTGCCAACGCGCTAAAGGTGGCATAGACATTAAAATAGATTCAGTTCTACCATTAGATTGTAAGCCAAATAAAGTACCACGATCATAAACCAAATTAAACTCTACATAGCGCCCACGACGATACAATTGAAAATCCCTTTCTCTTTGGGTATAAAGCATGTCTTTTCTATTTTGCACGATCGGTAAATAGGCTTTGGTATAATGATTGCCGACACTTTGCATAAAAGCAAAACTTTGTTCAAAGCCCCATTCATTAAGATCATCAAAAAACAAGCCACCAACACCACGGGTTTCGTTTCTATGCGGTAAATAAAAATACTCATCGCACCATTTCTTATAGTGGCTATACACATCAGGACCAAATTCTGCACAGGCTTGTTGTGCGGTTTTATGCCAGTGTAATACATCTTCTGCAAAAGGATAAAAAGGTGTTAAATCAAATCCTCCACCAAACCACCAAATAGCCGGCTCCCCCGCTTTTTCGGCAATTAAAAACCGCACATTGGCATGGGAAGTGGGAATATAAGGATTTCTTGGATGTATCACTAATGACACACCCATCGCCTGAAAATGACAATTAGCTAACTCAGGTCTTTTAGCCGTTGCAGAAGCGGGCAAACTAAACCCGCAGACATGCGAAAAATTAACCCCCGCTTGTTCAAATATCGCCCCATTCTCTAAGATTCGACTCTTACCGCCGCCACCCTCTGTTCTTTGCCAAATATCTTCAACAAAACGCGCCTGTGGCTCCTCATTTTCTAATGAAGCACAAATATGCTCTTGTAAGTTAAGTAGATAATGTTTAACTGTATTAATGTCGTCAATATTCATGAATGGTGTTGTAGCAATTAGTAGATAACTAAAATTTTAGAGTTTATTAATCATAGCATAACAGATCTACAAATAACCGAGGCATTGGGTCGGGCGTTTATATGGATTAGCCATATATTAATTGTGATTGATTGTTACATTATGTTACAATCAATCACTTGTATAATAGTTGGAAAAGCGTTGACTGATCGATAGTCAAGGTTATTTTTATGTGCTAATTTTAATTTTAAAAGACTTAAGTAAATGAATAAAAAGATAATAATAAGTTTGTTAGTTTTTTTTCCGGTAGCTTTAGTATTGCCATCTGCAGTCAATGCAGCTCCGACTAATATAACCACAGTATATACTGACTCAAACTCTGAAGGGACTGTGTTTACCTATAATGGCGGCGTGGGTACGACTACTAATACCGCCGCCACCGCTTGGATCTTATCAGATCAAGGGGGGTTTAATTCGACATTTAGAAACCTAACAGCACAAGGTACGACCAATAGTTTTTTCTCTGTCGTTGCTGACACGCCTCTTTTCTCAGCAACAATGAATTCAAACGTATTTTCAACCGGAATGACACCTAGGCTTATTGATGTAACTACGGGTAGTACGATCGCCATTAATATTGACTCTGAAACAGGTATGTATGTTTTTGACGCATTAGTATCTGGACAAGTATATGATATACAAATCGCTTATAATGTTGCGGCACGGACGACTGCTTCAGTTTACACAACCATCACGGTTGCTGCTGTCCCAGAGCTTGAAGAATGGGCAATGATGTTGATTGGTCTGTTCTTGATTGCTGTGAAAGTAAATAAATCGATAAAATCGGAAAACCAATTAAGTCATTTACGCGCTTAATTTTAATAACACGTATTGTGTAGAAATAACTAGAAGTGTTTGCTAGTTGACTGATAATTCAGATTTTAATGCTATAAAATAGCTGTATTTTATCTTGCTCTTACCGACATTCCGCACCCTCAAAAAATAAGCATTCAAAATCAATTAATTGAAAATTATGTTGCTATTTAGCAAAAAAATATATGATTGAATATCAATAAGATGCCCAAGGGGTGCGGAATGTCGGTTATAATATAATGCAACGTTTTAATTGTGGGGAGGTATAGTCGCCATCGCATTTATGAATTAATTTTAATTTTAATATATGGGACATCAATATGAAAAAAATATTTTTTTTACCTCTCTTAACGCTTGCTCTGTCAATACCGTTGACTGTCAATGCAGCCGCGACAAATTCTACAACCGTAACTCTTGACGAAAATACCACTCCATTTATATTTAAAAATGCTAAAGGCGTTGGTACAAACGCTAATACTGTAAGTACTGTTTTTGCTTCGTTGGCAGATCAAGGCGGCACAAGCTCAGTCTATAGATACGCTAGTGGTACAGGAGTAA
>CAIQNQ010000033.1 GCA_903873165.1 uncultured Methylococcaceae bacterium
GAGTTTTGATTCTCTCTTCATCAATTTGTCGTAAATCGTGATCGCTCAGTTTCATTGCTTAAGGGGATGTTTGTATGGCAAAAGTCTATCATGTAATGAAAAAAGTCGGGGAAATTCTTATAGGGCTGTGAATAATTACTTTTCAATAGTACACTAATTGCAATTCTGTTAATATTCACATAGACTTAGAATTAAGTTAACTGCGGTACAGCGTAAGTATTTGATATGAATAAAGCACGACATCCAAAATCAGGGCCTGGTGGTTTAGGCAGTTTTTTAAATTATATTCAGACTTCATTTGTGGGCTTGCTGCGAGTTTGGTCTATCCCCATCGTGTTAATGTTGAGTATCTCCTCAGGCTTTACCACTTATTACGGTCTGTCTTATTTCATTCTCCCTTGGATTGCTTTAATTATTACCATCGCAATTCAGTCTATTATTGTCATTTGTTCATTAGAAATGGCCAGTATTCATTGGCAGGCTAATCGGGGGCGCTACTTAAGTGTGGTGCTGTCGTTGTTAGTCGCCATAACTGCGTCCATTACCTTCTCGTATTTTAAGTTTTATGAAGTTTCTCAAGCCGAAACTATTCGGATCGATCGAATTAATGCGCTCAGAAAAGATGTTAATAGCTATTTAAGTAATTTGGTTACCGTTAAAAGTACCATTTTAAAGCAGAAACATGCTGATTTGGATAAGGCCACATCAGAGGTTTCGCAAGCTTATTTTGGCACTCATGAACAAGTGCCAGCCGCTTATAAAAATATTGTTGGCGAAGGGCCATTTTGGAAACATTACAATCAGCGTTATCAAGAGAAAAAAACCAGCTTTGAGCAAATAGAAAAAGACTTTCATCAAATTGATGAACATATTCGAGCCTTGCAAACGAGTTTGAATCATTTGTCTGTCGATACTGAAAAGAATTTTCAGGTACTGACGGCTGAGTTACAAGAGGTGCAATTAAAGTTTAATGAACTGGCAACCAATGCTGGTTATAGCGTGCCTGAACCGCCTATTTTGATGACCTATGTGCAATTTGTGCAAGGGGTTACGCCTTCATTTGCAATGTGGAATGATTTTTCTTTGTTTGCTTTTGCTTGTGCCGCGATGGTGGATTTCTTTACCTTTTTATTATCTTATCGCTTAGAAACTACAGCACCGGGGCCGCTTTCTGAAGAAGAACAAGAGCTGGCCTTTCAATGTTTGAGAGAATTTTCTGAGTTTAGAATCAATTCTAATGATGAGTTGGAGATAGTGATAGAAAAAACGCCACTTGAGCGAGCACGGCATTATTCGGATTGGTCCAGGATGTTCGCAGTGGGTTTTTTATTGAGTCGCGGCTTTTTAAGAAAAATTGATAAACGCTCAGTTGAGTTTGCGCCTAATCTTTATCCACTCATGTCAGAATGCATGAGTGCCAAAATTCTAGAGCTTAAAAGCCAGGCCGCCTTGGCTAAAACTCAAGCTGATGAGGTGGGCAATGGCTGATAATCAAGCATTGATACAAGCCTGGTTAAGAGGCGAGCAGAATTCAGGTGGTGTTGAATCGTATGCGTGGGATCCTGGCTTTGATGCCGAAAGGTGTGTCGTCGTCTCTCATTTCGGTTGGGGCAAACGGGTATTTGAAAGGCCAGTTAATTATACGGCTGGTTTTCTGCATAAGGTTTATGCCCCGCCTATAGAATATTGGTCCTTATCTATAACTCATAGATTACCGGGTGGTTTTTGCGATTTAACCGCTAATTTAGAGATCTATTTTCAAGCCAGTGTTGCTTATGCGCAAAAGAATAGTGCGTTAGTAGCGCAACTTAATCAGCACATAAAAATAACTTTTGAAGGCGTTATAAACGATTTGGTCAGAACGGAACTTAATTTACTTAAAGACGGTGCTTGGGTAGAGCAGGGTTTATCCGTAACCGAGGGCAAGATCGCGCAAGGTATTAATGAAGCTTTATTGCTGGCCGATGTTCAGGGACGGGCGCGTTGCGAAGTACTACCAACTTTTGCCGTGCAGACTACTGATACCTTAGAAGGGCGTATTGTTCAAGATGCGCTTTATCAAAAGGTGATGCAAAAGGACTATGAATTTCGAGAAAAACAAGCCCAAACTCAGTACCAACAAGCTGAAGAATTTGAACGCTTACGTTTGGAACACGTTAAAAAGCAATTAGAGGTGATTCAGCAAGAAGAAGAGATAGAGCGCCAAAAGCAAGCCTTAGCCGCAGAATTTTTGCGCCAGAAATTAATGGATCAAGAAGTGCATCTGCAACAGCAACATGAGATTGAAGTGCGTTTACAAACCGAAAAAGCCCAGCATGATAAAGCATTAAAAGCACTTGAATTGGCGAGCGCCTTAGCATTCGAAAAAGAAAAACAGTTATTAGAGCAGCAGTTAGAAATAGAGCGGTTTGATAAACAATTAGCCCATGAGCAGGTTTTAAAAACCAAACGTGGCTTCGAAGAGGCGGCTATTCTTGCTCAGCAACAAAAAGCCGCACAATTAGCGGAAGAGAAGGCTTTGCAGAGACAACGCTTGGATTTAGAACTGAAGCTAAAAGAAGAAGAAGCTGAACAACTTAAGCGCCAAAAATTAGCTGAAAAACTAGCCGCTCTTAAAATAGAACATGATTTAAAGATTAATAAGATGAACTTAGATGCTGAGGTTAAGGCTTTGGAGATGCGTGCTGAAACGCTGAAGAGTAAAGATGATTACTTACATCGAGAAATTGAATGGTTGGTGTTAGATAAACAGCGTGCCGAAATGACCCGTTTAATTCAAGATGATAATTAGAATCTAACAAGAACACTATACTGAATACGGTGCTATACGAGTTAGATCAAGTGTTAAATTTTTTACTTACGTAAAAGCAATTTCAAAATTTTGACCTCTTTCCGGTAGGTGAGATGTAGTGAGATTGCCTAATAATGATTCTTTAACCGACATTGCAACTACTTTAGCTAGTCCACAGGGTACAGCGTTTCCAATTTGCGAAAATACTCTACTACTTGGGCCGCAAAATATGTAATTGGCAGGAAATGTTTGAAGTAAAGCTGATTCGTCAATTGTAAGACGCCTTAGATATGAAGGTGCGTCATGCATACCTTGAGGTTTTCCTCCTTTCATTAAGTGTTGGTGATAATCTTCAACCCAAGCGTCATCCCCATGATACAAATGATTGTTATCTATGATGGGTGTTCTATTTCCACCCATGCTTGCGGGCAGAGTACTTGCCCAACCATCTGGATTAAGTGGTCGCCCTTGACCATTGAATAACATTCCTGCATAAGGTGATTTTCTGAGGATAGGTTTCGAAGCTAAGGTAACTTTCGCATTGCAAATGCGTTCATTGCCAGCTGTTCCTGGTTTGCCTAAAGGGATTAATACCTCACGTAGTGTGGGAGCCACCTTTCTGTATTTTTGGAAAATTGAGGATGAAATAGGTTTAAATCCCTTTTTTACTCCGATGAAAAATACCCTTTCACGTGATTGAGGTACTCCAAAGTCTTTTGCATTCAGAATGTGTATTGTGACGGAATAGCCCGCTTTCTGAAAGCGTGAGATAAGGGCGATGCGCACGCATTCGAATTTGCTTAGAGAACCAAGGGACTTCACGTTTTCCATAACAAACGCTTTGGGTTGAAGTTGTTCTACTATTGAACAGAAGCTAAAAATCAATTTGCTTCTAGGGTCATCAGGATCCATCTTTCCTGCTACAGAAAACCCTTGGCAAGGTGGTCCTCCAAAAACCACATCAATTCCAGTGAATTCGTTTAGATCGGCCCCACAATTGTCAATATCCCCTTCTAATAGAAGGGTGTCAGGGTGATTTGCCTGAAATGTTTCACAGGCATGCTTATCTAGTTCGTTTGCAGCGACTATCTCAAACCCAGCTGCTTTAAATCCGACATCCATTCCACCTGCTCCGCTAAATAAAGACACCGCTTTCATTATTTTATTCCTATTTCGAATATTTTAGAGATTATAGCATTATATGATTTATTGAAAATAGCTAAACATGTCGCAATGAGTAAAAATAAAACAATCTACGACAAGCGATATCAATCTCTGATATCTGAACTAACAAAAGAGCGCGTTCGTTTGAGTATTTCTCAAGATGCACTTGCGGTAAGTGTTGGCTTGAATCAATCAGATATTTCTAAAATTGAAAAGTTTGAAAAACGCCTTGATGTGCTTGAGTTTTCAATGATTTTAAGAGAGTTAAGGATTAAAGAAAATGTTCGACTTCAACGCATTGTTAAAGAGTTCACTGGCGTTCCAGAATGAATAGCATCTTTGAACGGAATAAATTAGGTCAATATTACGTAAACACAAGACTGGGGGTAGCAAAAACTAAGTGTTTGGATGATTTCCCTGAGTTTAATACAAATACGGAAATTTACAGACTTCTTACTGAGCTGATAGAAGTGAATGCCAAAGGATTTCGCGGGTTAGTTGTTACTGCATTAACTGGCTTGCATATAGATGAGAGCTATGATCCACTGAATGACTTTTATGGGTGTAACCCACGATCTATTTTTGAAAGTGGTATTTGGTATGCACTTCAAGAAAATGGTATTCCGTGTGGTAAATCAGATCCTCTTAATGTGGCAAAGAATACTAATCATTTAAATGAAGAATGGGCAAAAGGGCGGCGTCCTGAATCAGCGGCAATGGCGGTGGTTAAATTTTTAAGAATTGTAATGACTTCAGGCAGAACAAAAAGAGCGAGGTTAATTGATTTTTTCTTTTTCCGACTATGGAAATATGCTGAAAGTATTACAGAGTATAAACTCGCTAACTTTGAATCATCGACAAATTCAAGACAAGTCTTAGGTAATAAACTCATTGAATTCACGCTGAAATATCCGGAATCTGGGAATCTTTCTCAATTTTTGGTCTCTCAATTACTTTTAGGCGTATTTGGTAAATCAACAATAGAAGTCGTTGGTGGAAACGAGAGTGTTTTCGGTACAAATACGACCTCTAAAAAGCCAGCCGATATTTGGTTAGAGGTTGGGGGTGTGGAAACTAATTTATACGAAATTACTGTTAAACCCGTGTCGAAGAAAAGATTGGACGATAGCTTAGATGCACTTAGGGCGACTGGACATCTAAAATGCCCCGTGACTTTTATATGTCGACTACCAACTGATGTAGCAGAACTTGAGGTTATTAATGGCAGTTATATTTACAAAGGCAAAAGTTTTGATTTTGTCGATTATAAAAGTTTTTGCTGTACCATCTTCGCAATTTTAAGTACTGATGAATTTGAAATTGTCGTAAACAATATCACTGATTTTGTAAAAGATATGCATATTTCCATGAAGACCAAAGCGGGTTGGAATGGGTTCTTTTCAACTGACATATAGTTAAGCAACCTACAATATGTTGGGAGCAAATATGATGGGTGTATTACGTGGTGCAGCAGGTAAAAAGAGTTATGTTTAACGATTTTCAGAAGGCACTAGAGGATAAGCATGCAATATGAAAAGTCATCATTACAAACATATTGGGATATCAAAAGATGATTAATCTAGCCTTGATTATTCCTGTTGTGATAACTGTTCTGCTCTGGGGCTTTATGGTCTTTTTACCAAAGCTGGCCTTAGCTGAACTAAGCCCGCTTAGTGCTATGATTTACGAAATCTGTGGTGGGCTAACCGTGGCCTTGTTTGTATTGATCTTTATTGCTGGGCGCCCTGAATTCAATCTGCGCGGTGCAGTATTGGCATATAGCGTTGGAATCTGTGGATTCTTAGGGACGTTAACTTATTTTTACGCTATCACAAAAGGCCCGGTCAGCACAGTAGCGACCATGACGGCTATGTACCCAAGTGTGGCTATTATTTGCGGCGTATTTTTTCTGAATGATACGCTCACGCTTAAGCAAATTATCGGTATAGGATTGAGTCTGTTAGGTTTACTGCTTTTGGCGTAAATATTTATATATCAGGTAAATGTAGGCCCCACAAAGCGGGGCCTACCAATAGCTAGTGTTACTTATTTAATAAACAACATTTCTTGATAAGTTGGGAAAGGCCATAACTCATCAGAAATTTCAGTTTCAAGACTATCTGCATAAACTCTAGCTTCGTCCATTAATGGGCGAATGGTTTTAGCACAGAATTGCATATGATCTTCTACTGTTTCAAAATCATGTTGCGCAATGGCAGCACTTAGTTTTTCGATAGTAGCTGTTAGCGTGTTCAAACCTGCACTGATTACTGTTAAACGACCTGCATCTAAGTCGATACCGTTAGATTTTAAGCTACTTAATGTTGAAGATAGCTCCGCTAAATATTTAACAGCGGCTGGATATATACCTGTTTTTACCATGCTGACCACCAATTTAGCTTCAACTTCAATCGCTAAAATGTATTGTTCTGCATAGATTTCAAAACGGCTGGCTAACTCGACAGGAGAAAGCACGCCCAATTTATCAAATAACTCTTCGATGTATTTTTCTTTTAAAACAGGTAGTGCATCTGCTGCAGTTTTAAGGTTGGCTAAGCCGCGTTCTTCAACCGCCATTTTATGCCATTCCGCAGAATAACCATTACCACCGAAAACAACTGCACCGTGCGTATCAATAATCTCTTTTAAAGTCGCTAAAATGGCAGAGTCTAAATCAGTGCCTTTAGTTAATTCTGCTTCTATAGAATCAGCTACCCAGTTTAAAGAGTCGGCTAACATAGTGTTCATAGACACTAATGGGCCAGCTACAGATTGTCCAGAACCTACTGCTCTAAATTCAAAACGGTTACCGGTAAAGGCAAAAGGTGAAGTACGGTTTCTATCACCAGCGTCTTTATTAAAAGTCGGTAATGTAGAAATGCCTAAGTCCATAATGCCGGCATTTAAAGAGCCAGTGATTTTGCCTTGGCTGATTTGCTCAAAGACATTATCAAGTTGGCTGCCCAAGTACACAGACATAATAGCTGGAGGCGCTTCGTTAGCACCTAAACGGTGATCGTTACTGGCTGATGCAATAACAGCACGTAATAACGGACCGTATTTATGCACGCCACGAATAACGGCACCACAGAATAATAAGAATTGAGTGTTTGAGTGCGGTGTATGGCCTGGATCTAATAAGTTACCTTGAGTTGCATTACCCACAGACCAGTTAACGTGTTTACCTGAACCGTTAATGCCTTTAAAAGGTTTTTCATGTAATAAGCACACGAGGCCATGCTTCTTAGCGGTGTTTTTTAAAATAGTCATGATCAATTGTTGATGATCAGTCGCTACGTTGGCTGCTTCATGGAAGGGTGCGATTTCAAACTGACCTGGCGCTACTTCGTTATGACGAGTTTTAGCGGGAATGCCTAAGCGATACAATTGTTCTTCAACATCTTGCATATAGATTTGGATGCGTTCTGGTATTGCACCAAAATAATGATCATCAAATTGTTGGCCTTTAGCAGGAGAGGCGCCTAATAAAGTACGGCCTGATAATAATAAGTCTGGGCGGCTGTTAACGAAGTTAGCATCGACTAAAAAGTATTCTTGTTCTGCACCACAGCTAGAGTTAACAGGTGCGATGTCTTTGTTGCCTAATAATGACAATACGCGAGTGGCGGCTTTGTTCATTGCCGAGATTGAACGTAATAAAGGTGTTTTTTTGTCTAAGGCTTCACCTGTCCAAGACACGAATACTGTTGGAATACATAAAGTAGAGCCATTGTCTGTATTCATAATGAACGCAGGGCTGGTTACATCCCAAGCAGTGTAACCACGCGCTTCGAAAGTAGAGCGAATGCCACCATTCGGAAACGATGAACCGTCTGGTTCGCCTTGTACTAAGACTTTGCCGCCAAATTCTGAGATAACGCTGCCGTCACTTTGCACAGAAATAAAACCGTCGTGTTTTTCTGCGGTCGCATTAGTTAAAGGATAAAAAACGTGTGCGTAATAAAGGGCGCCTTTTGATAAAGCCCAGTCTTTCATGGCCGCTGCTACAACGTCAGCAACAGAAACATCAAGTTCTGCACCAGTTTCTATGGTTTTTTTGACCGATTTAAAAACTTCTTTCGGTAAACTCTCTTTCATTTTAGCGAGAGTAAATACATCACTAGCCCAAAGACTTGATAATGGCTCTGGGAATGTGGTAGCGGTAGGTTGACGGTTGGTAATATTTTGAACAGCTTGAATGCGAGCAGCATTTCCAGTCATAGTTTTCCCCTGTTAGGTTAGGTTATTGATTGTTATACAGCGTAAATAAATGCAAGAATTGAACCATAATTGCTTGGTATAAAGATAGGTGGGTAAAGTCTTAAGGTTGTGTCGATAAAGCGGGCAATTAAAGAGTGTTAAGTCATTGAGCTGGGAATTTTTAGTGCATGGGGCTGATGTTGTGCGTCAAGTTGGTGCGGTGATCTCGATAGTGAGGGTGACTTTGATCACGTAAGGATAGGTTGAGAGTGGGGTGAGATAGGGTGATCTTGGGTTGTTGGTGGCTAGTGGGGTTGGTATTAAATTATTTAGAGCAAAAAAATGCGCCCGTAGGCGCATTTTTATAGACAAGATTTAAACGCTTAAGACTTAGAAAGTAACAGTAAAGTCGTTTGAGAATAATACTTGGTCTTTTTGGCCGCCGAAAGGTGCGTTATTTGGTGAGAGAGTTGATGTGGAATCAATCCAGTCATAACGAACGTTTGGACGTAAGTTTAACCATTTTAAAGGTTTCCAGTTTAGGCCCCAAGTTAATTCATAGTAGCTTGCGCCTACTCCAGTGGCTAGTTGTGAACTTGCGTAGCTGTATGCGCCAGTACTGTTGGTTGCAGCGCTCACACGACCAGGTGCGAAAACGCGGAAACCATTTTGATCACGGAACCATTCGGCACGCATTCCGATCGATAGGTTATCTTTAAGGTCGTAGTATAAATGTGAGTTAACACCATACCATTCGGCATTAACTTTATTATTAGCATCGCCATTTGCTCCCCAAGTGGATACTTGGTCTGCAAAGCCATGATCATGTTGTAAAACAAAATGCGTTTTATCAGTAATGTTATGTTTTAGCACGACACTGTATAAAGCCCATTTGTTGTTTGTGTGTTCTGAGACGTTACCATAGGTGCCGCTAACGTTAAGAGAGCTGCCTTTGTCATCACTAGTCCAAGTAGTGCCACCGATACCACTCCAGTTACCGAGTTGTTTGTCAAAACCTCCATCCCAGCCGCCTGTCGCGCTACCCGTAGTCACACCGCCCATTACATTCCAATTAGAATTAATGTTGTAATTACTTAATGCGCCTGTGTGTGTGAACGGTTCGCCATATTGCATGGTATAAGCATGAGAGTAAAAGAAATTCTCGTTAGCAGGTACGGTTTCATATCCGATAGGGGTATAAAAGTGACCGACTTTAACATCAACACCATTGCCAAATGGTAGATAAACTTCACCGTAGGCTTGAGGTAAAGCAATGCCATAAAAACGGTTGCCATTTGTGCTTAAAAGATTAAGATCCCAGCTACCTCTAGGTTCGGGTGTGTATGAGTTTGGGTTGATCGCTGGAACACCGTATGCCTGTGTAAAAATTGCATCAGTACCAAACATAGTATCTAAACGACCACCAAATGAAAATTCATCACCTTCAGTTGCAACGGCTTTTTGAATGTTCAGGTTTAATTGGTTCAATTGGAATTCACTCGCACGGTCACCAAAAGTGACAGGGCCATTAAAGCCATTAGTCGGGTTGTTGCCATTGTAAGTAATACCCGCATTGGCGATGCCGCTAACAACGATGCCATGTTTCTTTAAGAAGCTTGTTTCGTTAACATCATATTTAGTCAAAGCCTGAACAGCACCTTTTGAATCATAAATATCTTCAGCGAATGCGTTAACCGTGGTGAGTGATAAAAACCCACTTGCAGCCGCGATAAGTATCGTGGTGTTGCGTTTGGATGGTTGTTTCATGGTGTTTCCTCTTATTGCTTAAAAAACAGTCTTGTTGTTAAATTACAACTATGCTGGTAATTATATAGTTTGTGCTGTTGAATTAAAAGCAGTATTTATGCCATAGTCTGATTTACATAAAAACAATGACTTATGATTATTGTTTCCGATATGTTACTTTATTAGTGCTATTGTGGTGCGTGGTTTCTGGGTGTTTGACTCAAAGTTGTGCAAAAAAGCTGATGGTTTGTTGTATAAGTGCAAATGGCTGCAAAGTAGTTTATACATAAGTAAAGTGTGTATTGACGCAACTTGCCTCAGGGTATTTGCACCGAATTAATGCGCTACAATTGCCGAAGTCTGTTTTTTTTGTGGCTAACTGAGCAAAAAAAGTGGTATCTTTAGCGCGTTTGGGAAAAACACACATTAATAATAATAAACTACACTAAGGAGACTTCTCTGATGTCTGTAAAAAAAGTATTAAAATTGATTGAAGAAAACGATGTTAAATACGTTGATTTTCGTTTCGTAGATACTCGTGGTAAAGAACAGCATGTCACATTTCCAGCGCATTCAATCGATGAAGATACCTTTGAAGAAGGTAATATGTTCGATGGCTCTTCTGTAGCTGGTTGGAAGCACATCAATGAATCAGATATGATTTTAATGCCTGATCCATTAACAGCCGTTATGGATCCATTTTTTGATGACAACACTTTAATCTTACGTTGTGACATCATTGAGCCAAAAAATATGCAAGGTTATGAGCGTGATCCGCGTTCATTAGCTAAGCGTGCAGAAAACTATTTAAAATCGACTGGCATCGCTGACACAGCTTTCTTTGGGCCAGAAAATGAATTCTTTATCTTTGATGATGTCCGTTGGGGCACTGACATGAGCGGTTCATTCTACAAAGTTGATTCTGAAGAAGCGGGTTGGAACTCAGAAAAAGTGTACCCTGACGGTAACACTGGTCATCGTCCAGGTGTTAAAGGCGGTTACTTTCCCGTGCCTCCAGTTGATTCATTCCAAGACATGCGTTCTGCAATGTGTACAACTTTAGAAGATATGGGTATGGTGACAGAAGTTCATCATCATGAAGTGGCGACTGCAGGTCAATGTGAAATTGGCGTTAGATTCAACACGCTCGTTAAAAAAGCGGATGAAGTGTTAGAGTTAAAATATGTGGTCGCTAACATCGCTCATGCTTATGGCAAAACAGCGACTTTTATGCCAAAACCATTAGTCGGTGATAACGGTAGCGGTATGCACGTACACCAATCTTTAGCTAAAGACGGTGTTAACTTGTTTACTGGTGATTTATACGGCGGTTTATCAGAAACTGCGTTGTACTATATCGGCGGTATCATTAAACACGCTAGAGCTTTAAACGCGTTTACTAATGCGTCAACTAACAGTTACAAACGTTTAGTGCCAGGTTTCGAAGCACCAGTTATGTTAGCTTACTCAGCACGTAATCGTTCTGCTTCTATTCGTATTCCTTTCGTAAACAACCCTAAAGGTCGTCGTATCGAAGTACGTTTCCCTGATTCAACAGCTAACCCCTACTTAGCATTCTCAGCTATGTTGATGGCGGGCTTAGATGGTATTCAAAACAAAATTCATCCTGGCGATGCGATGGATAAAGATTTGTATGACTTACCCGCAGAAGAAGCTAATTTAATCCCACAAGTGTGTCATTCATTTGACCAAGCTTTGGATGCGTTAGATGCAGATCGTGAGTTCTTGAAAAAAGGCGGCGTATTTACTGACGACGTTATTGATGGTTATATCGCATTAAAAATGGAAGAAGTGACTCGTTTACGTATGAGTACTCACCCAGCTGAATACGATATGTACTATAGCCTGTAAGACTGGTGTAATACAGGTTTAACGTTATACTAAAAGCCCCGTAAGTATGAGTATTTACGGGGCTTTTTTGTGGGTTGATATTTGGTGGGTTTCAGGAGACGACTCACCAAAGTTTTCATTACATTCTGTTAGCGTTAAAGAGTGGCTTGCTGGTGTTGCACTGCTAAAAAATGTCTACTAGGTGCCAATAATCATTTATTATTGTAGTTGCCAATTAACAGTTAATAATGCAATCTAAGTTTTAATTTAGCTACAATAAATTATTTTTTAACCAACTACTCAATTGATTAATGAAAGTCTTGATCTATAACGAACTCAATCCCAAAACGATTCCCGGCTTTGACAAATTAAAAGGTTACTTGGAGAAAGATGACTTTAACTCGGCTGAGATTAAAAAAGTTGGCGATAATTTATATCGTGCTAGACTCAATCAACGTGACCGCTTACTGTTCTCCATTTATCGTCATCAAGACCAAAGTTACATTCTGTTACTGGAGTTTATAAAGAATCACGCTTATCAGGATTCGCGCTTTTTACGTCAAGTCGGCAGTATTGATGAAGATAAGATTCCTGTTATAACGACGTTGAATGAAACCACAGGCAGTCCTCTGGTTTATCTTAATCCGAGCCATAATTCATTTAATTTGCTGGATAAAATCATCTCGTTTGATGATCGGCAGCAGTCAATTTATGATTTGCAACCGCCTCTGATAGTGATCGGTTCCGCAGGGAGTGGTAAAACCGCGCTGACGTTGGAAAAAATGAAGCAAGCGGTGGGTGATGTGCTGTATGTCACCCAGTCGCCCTATCTGGTTAAAAACTCCCGTGACCTTTATTACGCTAACCATTACGAGAATTCTGAACAGCAAATTGATTTTTTATCCTTTCAAGAGTTTTTGGAGAGTATTCAAGTTCCCCCCGGTAAACCCGTTACTTTTCAAACTTTTCAGCATTGGTTTAGCCGCCATAGCCAAGGCAAACTTAAAGATGCGCATAAGCTGTTTGAAGAGTTTAGGGGGGTCATTACTGGGCCGGCCACCGATAAAAGTTGGTTAAGCCGTGCCGATTATTTAGCGCTGGGCATTAAGGAATCCATTTTTCTGGCCGAAGAACGAGCATTGGTATACGATGTTTTTGAAAAATATCTGGCTTTTTTACAAGAGCAACATCTTTACGACAGTAACATCGTCAGTCATCAGTATTTACAACTCAGTCAGCCGCGTTACGATTTTATTATCGTCGATGAAGTACAGGATTTAACTAATATTCAGTTGTATCTGATTATTAAATCATTGCATCAGGCGCAGGATTTTATTTTGTGCGGCGATTCCAACCAGATTGTTCATCCCAATTTCTTTTCCTGGTCGAAAGTAAAAAGCCTGTTTTATCGGCAGAGCGATATTCAAACCTCTGATGAATTGATCCGAATTCTCAATACCAATTACCGTAATTCGCCACAAGTCACCGATATTGCCAATAAGATTCTAAAGATTAAGAATCAGCGTTTCGGCTCCATCGATAAAGAAAGCCACTATCTGGTAGAAAGTAATGGTCACAATCAAGGTGAAGTGCTGTTTTTACAAGACACGGATACTATTCGCCAAGAGTTGGATAGCAAAACCAAAGCTTCTACGCTGTTTGCGGTAATCGTTATGACGGTTGATCAAAAACCGGCAGCGCAGCAACATTTTAGTACGCCTTTGGTCTTTACTATTCAAGAAGCTAAAGGTCTGGAATATGAGAATATTATTCTCTATAACTTCCTGAGCCAAGAAGAAACTCGCTACAGAGAAATCACTAAGGGTGTCAGTGCAGCAGACTTAGAGCTGGATATTAAATACGCCCGTGGCAAAGATAAAACTGATAAATCACTGGAGGTTTATAAGTTTTATGTTAATGCTTTATATGTGGCTATCACCCGTGCGGTTAAAAATCTGTATTGGATTGAGAGTAGCCTTAAGCAACCTTTACTGGATCTGTTGGGCTTACGTGACGCCCAAGCCAGTTTGCAACTCGCCGCTCAAAATTCCAGTCTTGATGCTTGGCGTCAAGAAGCGCATAAACTGGAACTACAAGGCAAACAGGAGCAGGCTGAGCGGATTCGCAGTGAAATCCTTAAACAAAAAACCCCTAACTGGGAAGTTATTACCGCCACCGCACTGATCGAGCTAAAACGTAAAGCCTTTGAAGGCAATGATAAAAATGCCAAAATGACCTTGTTTGAATACGGTTTGGTGTATGAAGATCGTGATATCATCAATAGTTTACTGAAAGCCGATTTTAAAGCCGCCAAACAACCAGACAAAGGCTTGCAATTGCTACAACAGAAGCACTATATCAATTACAGTTTTAAAAAACCAGATGCTGTGCTTAAACAAGTCAATGAATATGGTCCCGATTTTCGGAATATATTCAATCAAACCCCGTTAATGGTCGCGACGTGGATGAGCAATACCGAGGTTGTCAAGACCTTGTTTGAACTGGGTGCAAACACCGAAAAGGTCGATGGCAACGGGCTTACGGCATTTCAAATCTCTCTGGCGCAAGCTGATCGCAGTGCCGTTTATGCCAAAAAGAAACTGCCTGATATCTACGAACAACTGGAACCTACCAGTATGAGTATTCAAGTGGATGGTCGCTTAATCAAGCTCGATAAAAATAGCATGGAGTTCTTTATGCTCAATCTAATGATTGCGCTATTTTACCGAGTTATGCCTAAAAAGTTGACTTATCGAGTCGAAGGCTTTGCTACTCAGGACTTTATGGCGGCTGTAGAATATATTCCAGATAGCATTCTGCCTGAGCGGCGTAAACAGCGGGCTTACTTGTCCAGCATCCTGTCTAAAAATGAAATTAACAAAGATGCTAAAAATAATCGCAAGCTATTTTATCGCGTGATACGTGGAGCTTATATTTTTAATCCCAGACTTGCCCTTAAAGTAGATGATGAATGGGTTAATATTTACGATTTGTTAGCCATTGATCGGCTAGCACCTCAATACGAAGAAGAGCAAGCTTGGTGGAGTCGTAACTACAACGAGCAAATTGAGAGAAAAATGTCCGTTTGCAAAACATTATTAAAACAGTTGATTGCAAAAAGCCAAGCGGAGTTGCTGTAACGTTTGACCATAGTCATTGTATCTTAGTCGATCCCTCCTGCATCTATATAACAAATAACGCTATTTCATTCCTCAAATGCATATTAGTGATGGATAAAATAGCATTATTTGCTTAAAATACGCGGTTAAATACCTTTCAGTAACCTTAGCGGTCGGTTATTAAGCAATTTTGCTGTTATTTAATAACCTGAGCTAATCAAACCAAAGCATTATGGAACAGAACAATCTTATTCTTGGAATCCCAACTTTTACTTA
The DNA here is from genome assembly GCA_903873165.1 of uncultured Methylococcaceae bacterium. Classification (GTDB taxonomy): domain Bacteria; phylum Pseudomonadota; class Gammaproteobacteria; order Methylococcales; family Methylomonadaceae; genus Methylobacter_C. The sequence goes on from CAIQNQ010000033.1 coordinate 15,148, forward strand.
CGCCGATTTATACGATGCTAATCGTCTAAAAGATTTATTGGACGTGTTTGATGAGTCTATCAAAAAGCATGATGTTGAATTGTATGATAAATTTTCTGCTTACCGTCAAAATCAGGGTGAGGGCTTAAAGCCAGAAGCCATTTCTGAACTATTAGTCAGCATGGGGCCTTATGTAGGCCAGTTTGTGGCTAAGTTGTTTAATGTTTCAACTCAACATCAAGACCAAGCGGATAAAATTAAGGATGAAATTAATACAATCTTCACGTTTAAGAATGAAGTGGTGGAAAAGTTAGGGGTGGTTTTTAAAGGCCAAGATACCAGTGAATGGAAGATTCCTGATATTTTAAATCGTTTTGATTTATTGATTGCAGCGGGCTTTGCAGAAGCGAATGAAGATCCTGATCCAGAACATCGCGTGGCGCGTGTGGGTGCAGTGATTGGTTTATTGTCTAGTCACTATAAATTATTAGCGAAAGGCAAAGTTAGTGACTATGAAAATGCGGATGAGCAAGTCACCGCTTTACGCGCTAAATTAGCCGCTGATGAGTTGGCTGCGACAGAATTTGCTGACATTATCGCGACGCATGAAGCCGCTGATTTTGTCAGTGGTTTGATGGATATTGTGCAACGCTGGGGTTTTGTTGCCCAACAAGATAATGATATTGTTGCGGATTGGTTAAGTTTTAAATTACCAGAAAAAAGGGATTTTGATAATTTAGTTGAGCACGAAGTGGTTGATCGTGGGCAATTTACGGCTTGGATGGGTGAGTTAGAGCACCGTCGCCGTCGTGATGGTTTTAAGTTAACCGATCCACGTTATAATCAAAGACAAGTGTTATCAGAAGTAAATCATTGTATTTATTGCCATGAGCGTGATACTGATTCATGTTCTAAAGGGATGCGTAATAAGAAAACCAATGAGTTTAAAACTGATCCATTAGGGGTGACTACGATCGGTTGTCCTTTGGATGAAAAGATTTCAGAAATGCATTTGGTTAAGCGCAAAGGGGACAATATTGGCGCCTTAGCGATTATCGTGATTGATAATCCAATGTGTCCGGGTACTGGGCATCGTATTTGTAACGAATGTATGAAAGGTTGTATTTATCAAAAAACCGATCCTGTTAACATTCCGCAAATTGAAACCAATGTGTTAACCGATGTATTATTCATGCCCTATGGTTTTGAGATTTATAGTTTATTAACGCGTTGGAATCCATTAAACGTTAAACGCCCAGTGATGTTGCCGTATAACGGCAAAAATGCCTTGGTCGTCGGTTTAGGGCCTGCGGGTTACACCATGAGTCATTATTTATTAAATGAAGGCTTTGGGGTAGCGGGTATTGATGGGCTTAAATTAGAGCCATTACCCTTTGAGTTAACGGGTGATGCGAATACCTTACCGACCCCGATTCTGGATTTTAATGATTTATATGAAGATTTAGATAAACGTATTCTAGCGGGCTTTGGTGGGGTAGCGGAATACGGTATTACGGTGCGTTGGGATAAAAACTTCTTAAAAGTGATTTATCTTACTCTACAAAGACGTGCTGCTTTCCGGTCTTATGGTGGTGTACGTTTCGGCGGTACTTTAACGATTGATGACGCTTGGGAGTTGGGTTTTGATCATATTTGTATCGCATCAGGTGCAGGTCAGCCAACAATTATTGATCTTAAAAATAATTTAATGCGCGGTATTCGTAAGGCCTCTGATTTCTTAATGGCTTTACAATTAACCGGTGCAGCGAAAGCCTCTTCAATGGCTAACTTGCAAGTGCGTTTACCAGCGGGTGTTATTGGTGGTGGTTTAACCGCGATTGATACCGCAACAGAATTGATGGCTTATTATCCTGTGCAAGTTGAAAAAATCTTGCATCGTTATGAAACGTTAGTGAATGTCTGCGGTGAGCAAACTGTTCGTGCCCGTTATGACAAAGAAGAAAGTATTATTTTGGATGAGTTTTTGGCGCATGGTAAAGCGATTCATGCTGAGCGGGTGCGTGCTGAAGCAGAAGATGAAGCACCAAACTTCCAACCCTTAGTTGAAGCATGGGGTGGCGTGACCTTGTTCTACCGTAAAGGTATGAAGGATGCGCCCGCGTATCGTCAAAATCATGAAGAAATCAGTGAGGCTTTAGAGGAAGGTATTGCGTTAGCCGAAGGTATGAGTCCTTTAGGCGCTGAGCCTGATGAATACGGGCATTTAGCATCAGTCGATTTTGAGAAATTAGTGTTAGATGGCGGGCGATGGGTTAATTCTGGTGAGATAGTTAACGTGCCTTTACGTAGCTTGTATGTGGCTGCAGGGACTTCTCCAAACACTATTTATCAAAGTGAATATCCTGATACTTTTGTCATGGACAAATGGTTCTTCCAACGTTATGAGCCAGAGTGGACTAACGATAGCGTTGAATTGGTGCCGATGCAGGATGAGAAAACGCCTAAATTGGGTAAGCCAGCACCATTAACGTCTTATCAAAAAGATGGCAAGTTTATTAGTTTTTATGGTGATAACCATCCTGTGTATGCGGGTAACGTGGTTAAAGCAATGGCGAGTGCAAAGAATGGCTATCCTTATGTGGCTAAATTATTTGCTAACGAATTGGCGAGCTTGGATGCTTCAAAACAAGCAGAGCGTGATGCACATCTAACACAATTATTTGCTCGTTTGGACGCAGCTTTTAATGCGACGATTGTAGAAATTAACCGTTTAACACCGACTATTATTGAAGTGGTTGTTAAAGCACCTTTTGCAGCAGAAAAATTCTATCCAGGTCAGTTCTACCGCGTACAAAACTATGAAGCCTTTGCGCCTACAGTTGAAGGCACCGTCTTAGCGGCCGAAGGCTTAGCGTTAACGGGTGCGGAAGTCGATAAAGAGAAAGGGACTATTTCTTTAATCGCCTTAGAAATGGGGTCTTCTTCACGCTTATGCGCGACTTGGAAAGTAGGTGATCCAGTTGTGGTGATGGGTGTAACGGGAACGCCTACGGATATTCCGAGTAATCAAACCGTCTTATTATTGGGCGGAGGTTTAGGTAACGCGGTATTGTTCTCAATAGGTAAAGCGTTGCGTGCGGCTAATAATCGGGTGATTTATTTCGCGGGTTATAAGTTTTCACAAGACCGTTTTAAAGTTGAAGATGTAGAAGCGGCTGCGGACTTAATCGTTTGGTCGGTTGATAAAGGCGAAGGTGTTGAGGCGATTGTGCCAACGCGTCCACAAGATAAAACCTTTGTGGGTAATATCTTAGAATGTATGGTGGCTTACGCGACCGGAGAGTTAGGCGAGCAACCTATTTCTTTAGCCGATGTTGATCACTTAGTGGTCATTGGTTCTGACCGGATGATGGCGGCAGTAAAATCAGCGCGTTTTGATGTACTGAAGCCGTATCTCACTAAAGCGCATCATGCCATTGGTTCTATCAACTCACCGATGCAATGTATGATGAAGGGCATTTGTGCACAATGTTTATGTAAACACGTGGATGCAGATTCAGGTAAAGAATATTTTGTTTATTCTTGCTATAACCAGGATCAAGATTTAGATAAAGTAGATTTCCCACATTTAAATGCGCGTTTGCGTCAAAATACCGTACAAGAAAAGTTATCTAACCTGTGGTTAGATTACTTGCTAGAAAAACAAGAGTCTTAATTAATGACGCATTTAGGTTAAGTTGTTTTGAATTCTGTCATCAATTGTCTATGTGGTTCCAGCATGACTTATAGTCAATGCTGTGAACCTTATCACGTAGCGGAAAAGAATCCTGTTACTGCAGAAGCCTTAATGCGTTCGCGTTATTCGGCTTATGTGTTGCGTGATGCGACTTACTTACAAGAAACCTGGGAGCAAAGTGGTCGTCCTAAACTTATCGATTTTTCTAAAGAAACGATTGAGTGGTTGCGATTAGAAATAACAGATGTAAAAAAAGGCACGCTTAAGGATACCAAAGGGGTCGTCGCTTTTAAGGCTTATTTTATGCAAGACGGAGAAGAGTGCGTCATGAACGAGATAAGTCGCTTTACTAAGTTGAATGGTCGTTGGTTCTATTTGGATGGCGTGATTAAATCGATGGGTAAAGTGGATTTACAAACGAATCAAGGTAAAAATGCCCCCTGTGCTTGTGGTAGCGGTAAAAAGTTTAAACGTTGTTGTGGGGCAGACTGATGACTGTTTTGTTCGGCAAGTGCGACAATAGATTGACTTCATTACGACTAGTCATAGAAAATAGTCGATTTGTATTGATAAGCACCTTTAAATCTGCGCATGAATAATCGTATTTCTGATCAAGATAGTTTAGTTTCTGTTCGAGATTTAACGTTTTCGCGCGGTAATAAGAAAATATTTGATGATATTTCTTTAGATTTTCAGCGCGGAAAAGTAACGGCTATTATGGGGCCAAGTGGTACGGGTAAAACCACTATGCTTAAATTGATCGGTGGGCAATTGTTCCCTGATAAGGGTACTGTATTGGTTGATGGTCAAAATGTGCATCAATTGCGCAGAGCAGATTTATATACCTTGCGTAAACGCTTAGGTATGTTATTTCAGAGCGGGGCGTTATTAACTGATATGTCGGTGTTTGATAATGTGGCGTTTCCGTTGCGAGAGCATACCCAATTGCCTGAGTCGATGATTCGTACTTTAGTGTTAATGAAGTTGCAAGCGGTCGGTTTACGGGGTGCGAGTCAGTTAATGCCGAATGAGTTGTCAGGCGGGATGGCTAGGCGAGTAGCTTTAGCTAGAGCCATTGCACTTGACCCTATGATGATTATGTATGATGAGCCATTTACGGGTCAAGACCCCATTTCTATGGGAGTTTTAGTGCATTTGATTAAATCTTTAAATACTATATTAGGTTTAACGAGTATTATTGTTTCTCACGATGTGCATGACACGATGGCTATAGCTGATTATATCTATGTACTATCAGGCGGTAAAATTGTTGGGCAAGGCTCTCCTAAAGAAATACAGGAATCTGATTCTGAATGGGTACAACAATTTATGACGGGTGCTGCAGATGGTCCTGTACACTTTCATTATCCTGCTAAAGATTATGTTGATGATTTAATGTCCTCTGGAAAACGTTATTAAACTAAATGGCCTTAACTTTGACGGTTTTAACAATACGCTAATATGATGGATTTTATTGAAGGTTTAGGGAGTAGCACGCGAACCAGTTTTAATAAACTGGGTCGAGCCACCTTTTTTTTAGGGCAAACAGTTTCTGGTATTATGAGTGTGCTGTTAAGACCCGGGTTATTGCTTAAGCAACTTTATTCTGTCGGGGTGATGTCTTTTTTAATCATTACTATCTCAGGATTGTTTGTGGGTATGGTGTTAGGCTTACAAGGTTATTACACCTTATCTGATTTTGGCGCGGAAGAAACGTTAGGCGTAATGGTCGCGGCTTCCTTAGTAAGAGAGTTGGGGCCAGTGGTATCAGCTTTATTGTTTGCTGGTAGGGCCGGCTCGGCTTTAACGGCTGAGATTGGCTTGATGAAAGCGACCGAACAATTGTCGGGCATGGAAATGATGGCGATAGATCCGGTAAAGCGCATAATCACGCCGCGTTTTTTAGCGGGTTTAATTTCAATGCCATTATTGGCGGGACTATTTAGTGCCGTGGGTATTATAGGCGGACAGATTGTTGGTTCAGGTCTATTAGGTGTAGATGAAGGTGCTTATTGGTCGCAAATGCAAGCGAGTATCGATTTTTATGATGATATTGTTAATGGTGTCATTAAGAGTATTGTGTTTGGTTTTGTAGCATCCTGGATAGCGTTGTTCGAAGGTTATGACGCAATTCCAACTTCGGAAGGTGTGAGTAGAGCAACTACGCGCACGGTAGTTAATTCTGCTTTTAGTATTTTAGGTTTAGATTTTATCTTGACTGCACTCATGTTTGGAGATCATTAACATGCAGCACACACGTAATCAGGACACTCTAGTAGGGCTTTTTGTCGCGGCAGGTATTGCTGGTCTATTTTTTCTAGCTATGCACGTGAGTAATTTGAGTTCTTTTAGTGATGAAGATAGTTATATTGTCACGGCTAAGTTTGAAAATTCAGGTGGATTAAAAGTTAAGTCTCCCGTTTCAGCCGCAGGGGTAAAAATAGGTAAAGTAACTTCCATCACTTTTGATCCTAAGACTTATAAATCAGTAGTGGAATTAAGCATTAATTCTAAATACAACACATTGCCTGATGATACGACGGCTAGTGTGTTTACAGCGGGATTATTGGGTGAACAATATGTCAATCTTGAACCCGGTGGATCAGATACGTATCTGAAAAAAGGTGGTGAGATTGAAATCACGCAGTCCGCTATTATTCTTGAGAAGGCGATAGGCCAATTCTTGTTTAAATCAGCGGCGGAAGAGAAAAAGTGACAAAGTTAACTGTCATTCAGCAAGGGCTTGGTGACTTTGTGGTAAAGGGTGATTTAACCTTTACGACTATCGACACAAAAACGCTAAAGTCATTTGATTTTTCAGGCATCACTAAACAGATCACTATTGATTTGACTGGGGTTGCTTCTACCGATAGTGCTGGTTTAGCGCTGATGATTGAATGGATTAAATATGCGCGTCATCATCGACTGCACATCGTATTTAAAAACATCCCCGAGCAATTACTAAATTTAGCTAAATTAAGCGGTTTAGATAAAACAACTCATTTTGCAACGCACGTTAGTGAGGACGTTGATGTTGTGTCCTCAACTTACATAGAAACTATATAAAGTACCGATTATGGATAAATTAATAATTACGGGTGGCACGCGTCTATCTGGGGAGTTACGCATCTCTGGCGCAAAGAACGCGGCTTTACCTATTCTGGCGGCCACTTTACTTTCAGATAAACCCGTTAGTGTGGGGAATATTCCACATTTACATGATATTACCACGACAATGGAGTTGTTGGGGCGGATGGGTGTACGCCTAGTGGTGGATGAAAAAATGAATATTGAAGTGGATAGTAGCACTATCAATAGTTATGAAGCACCGTATGAGTTAGTCAGAACGATGCGCGCGTCCATCTTAGTATTGGGGCCATTATTGGCACGATTTGGTGAGGCACATGTATCTTTGCCGGGTGGTTGTGCTATTGGTACTCGACCTGTTGATATCCATATCAATGGTTTAATAAAATTGGGTGCTGATATAGTAGTAGAAGGTGGCTTTATCCATGCAAAAGCCAGTCGCTTAAAAGGCTGTCGTTTAGTTTTAGAACAAATCACCGTAACAGGTACCGAAAACTTATTAATGGCGGCTACGTTAGCAGAAGGTATAACCATTATAGAGAATGCCGCTAAAGAACCTGAAGTCACAGATTTGGCACATTTCTTAAATGCGATGGGTGCTAAAATTACGGGCATAGGCACAGATGTTTTAGTGATTGAAGGAGTGGATAGTTTAGGTACTGAGAATCTGCATTATGATATTTTGCCAGACAGAATTGAAACAGGAACTTATTTAATTGCCGCCGCCATTACGGGCGGAAAAGTTAAGTTAAAAAATACTCGTCCTGATATTTTAGATGCCGTGTTAGAGAAATTGATTGAGGCAGGTGCTGAGATCACCTCTGGCGAAGATTGGATAGCTTTAGATATGCACGGCAAAAGGCCTAAAGCGGTTTCTTTGCGTACAGCCCCATATCCGGCTTTTCCTACCGATATGCAAGCCCAATTTATTGCTATGAATGCGATTGCTGAGGGTGTAGGCATCATTACGGAAACAATTTTTGAAAACCGTTTTATGCATGTACAAGAATTGCAAAGAATGGGGGCGAAAATTAAGTTAGAATCTAATACGGCTATTTGTACAGGCGTAGAAAAATTAATTGGTGCGCCTGTGATGGCTACTGACTTAAGAGCTTCAGCTAGTTTAGTCGTGGCGGCTCTGGTAGCTGAGGGGAGTACTTTGGTTGATCGAATTTATCATATTGATCGGGGTTATGATCATATTGAAGAAAAACTTTCGCAATTAGGTGCGACGATTCGTCGTGTGCCAAGGTAAGGGAGTTACATGATTACCATAGCTGTTTCTAAAGGAAGAATTTACGATGATGCGTTGCCGTTATTAGAAGCGGCGGGCATTGTGCCGATTGATGATCCAAAGACTTGTCGTAAGTTAATACTCGCAACGACTAGACCTGACGTGCAACTGGTTATTATTCGTCCGACGGATGTGCCTACTTTTGTGGAGTATGGTGCGGCCGATATGGGTGTGGCCGGTAAGGATGTGTTATTAGAGCATGGGGCTGAGAGTTTATATGAGCCATTAGATTTAAATATAGCCTGTTGTCGATTGATGACCGCAACGCATAAAAATGCGCCGGAGTTAAGTGGGCGTATTAGAGTGGCTACAAAATACGTAAAAATTGCCCAAAGTTATTTTGCTAGTCAAGGCATCCAAGCAGAGATTATTAAGTTATATGGTTCTATGGAATTAGCACCATTAGTAGGATTGGCGGATTGCATTGTCGATTTAGTGGATACGGGTAATACTTTAAAGGCTAACGATTTAGAGCCTCGTGAATTGATTATGAATATCAGTTCTCGACTCGTGGTTAATAAAGCGGCTATGAAGATGAAGCATGCTGCCGTTTCAGATTTAATCTCTCACTTTGAGATAGCACTTGCCAGTAGGAATTAAAATGTCTTATCTAAACATGAATAAATTAGATGCAACATCCGTTGATTTTGCAGAGCAATTGCAAAAATTGTTAGCTTGGGATGCGGCTGATGATTTGGATATTCAAGTGCGGGTGTTGAGTATTATTGCTGATGTGCGTAAAAATGGCGATCAAGCCGTTATTGATTACACGAATCGATTTGATCATCAAGATATCCAACAAGCTAGTGAGCTTGAACTTTCTATCGATAGATTAAAAGCGGCATGGGAAAAACTGCCTGCAGATCAAGCTACTGCATTGCAAATAGCAGAGGATCGTATTCGTGCGTATGCAGAGCATCAAAAACTGCAATCGTGGCAGTATACTGAAGTCGATGGCACTATATTGGGTCAAAAAGTGTCGGCATTGCCGAGTGTTGGCTTATATGTGCCAGGTGGAAAAGCAGCTTATCCATCCTCTGTTTTGATGAATGCGATTCCCGCTAAAGTAGCGGGTGTAAAAGATTTAATTATGGTTGTACCCACACCTAATGGTGAAGCGAATGATCTCGTGTTGGCGGCGGCATTTTTAGCTGGAGTTGACCGAGTATTTACGATAGGCGGAGCGCAAGCGGTTGCGGCCTTAGCTTATGGTACAGAAACTATTCCGGCGGTCGCTAAGATAGTGGGGCCAGGTAATATTTATGTGGCTACTGCTAAAAAGCTGGTGTTTGGGCAAGTAGGCATCGATATGATTGCCGGACCTTCTGAGATATTGATTATTTGTGATGGTAAAACGAATCCTGATTGGATTGCGATGGATTTATTCTCGCAGGCTGAGCATGATGAAAATGCGCAAGCTATTTTAATATCAGATGATGCTGATTATTTACAGACCGTAGAAGAGAGCATTAATGCTTTATTACCTACCATGGAACGCGCTGATATTATTAGAGCTTCATTGTCAGGTAGAGGTGCTTTGATTAAGGTTGAAAACTTACAGCACGCGGCCGAGATTGCAAATATTATTGCGCCTGAACATTTAGAGCTTTCTGTGGAAGATCCGCAAACTTTGTCTGAAAGTATTCAGCATGCGGGGGCTATTTTTATGGGTCGATATACAGCAGAAGCCTTAGGTGATTATTGTGCTGGTCCTAATCATGTCTTGCCGACTTCGAGTACGGCACGTTTTTCTTCACCGTTAGGCGTTTATGATTTTCAGAAGCGGTCTAGTATTATTAATTGTTCTGAAGTTGGAGCGGATACCCTAGGTAAAACGGCTTCAATCTTGGCACGTGGCGAAAGTTTGACGGCTCATGCCCGTTCCGCAGAATACAGAATTAAATAAAAATTAAAGTCGTCGGATTATGTTTACTTTGAAGTGCTTAACATTATGTTTACATCATGAATAATTCTACATTAATTTCTACGGTGTTTCGAAAAGAAGTGTTGGCAATGGCGGCTTATAAAGTCGCCAACGCCCAAGGCTATATTAAATTAGACGCTATGGAAAACCCGTATAGTTGGCCAGAAGAAATTCAAAATCAGTGGCTAGAGCATTTAAAAGATTGTCAATTAAATCGATATCCTGATCCTGAGGCTGTTCAATTAGTAAATACTATTAGGGCGATAAATCAATTGCCTGAGCAGTTTGATATTTTATTGGGTAATGGATCAGATGAAATTATTCAATTATTATTGATGGCTTTGCCACAAGGGGCGTCGGTATTAGCACCAGTCCCAGGCTTTGTTATGTATAAACAGATTAGCGATTGTTTAGGCTTAAATTATATCAGTGTGCCGGTTTTAGCCGATGGCTTTGATTTAGATCTGCCTGCCATGTTATCGGCAATAGCGAAAGCCCAGCCCTTGCTTATTTTTTTAGCGTATCCTAATAATCCTACCAGTAATTTATTTAGTGCGGATGCTATGCATCAAGTTATAAAAGCCGCACCGGGTTTAGTGGTGGTAGATGAAGCTTATGCACCTTTTGCAAATGCCAGTTTTATTGATCAACTCGGTCAATATGACAATTTGTTGATAATGCGAACGGTGTCTAAATTAGGGTTAGCTGGCTTGCGTTTAGGTTATGTGATGGGGCAGCCCGCTCTTATTGAGCAACTAAATAAGATTCGTTTACCTTATAATATTAATTGCCTTACTCAAATGACTGCTGATTTTGCGCTGGTTAATAGGGCGTTTTTTACTGAACAAACGGAAAAAATTTGTGCACAGAGAGCTTATGTCTTTAATGAGCTTCAGCAGATGGAGGGGATTCTGCCTTATCCAAGTGCGGCTAACTTTATACTTTTTAAAGTGCCACATAATAAAGCGACGGATATTTTCTTAGCAATAAAGCAACAAGGTGTTTTAATTAAAAATATGGCGGGGCAAGGTGGACTGTTGAGTGATTGTTTACGAGTCACCATAGGCAAGCCAGATGAAAATAAAGCTTTTTTGAGTGCCTTAAGGCATGGTTTGGCAGAGTTGAACTTGTGACAAAGGGTGGTTTACTAAAGCTTAAAAGTATAAATAACGCTTAAACTAGTGGGAAATAATTTCTACAAACCAGATTAATTTTCATTGAACGTTTAAATTATCTTAACCAAGTGCTTCAAATTCACCAGCTTATAGTGTTATATTGGCGCGAATAAAAATGAGCTGTAAGGCCGTGGATAAAATCAGGAGAGATCTATAATGAGTAATAAAGGCGTAGATAAGTCGAAACGCCAGTTTTTGACTTCGGCTTTGACCGTGGTGGGTACAGTAGGTTCGGGCTATTTAGCTGTGCCTTTTCTTGCTCAAATGCAACCTAGTGTCAAGGCAATGGCAGCAGGAGCACCTGTAGAAGTTGACATTAGTAAGATAGAAGATGGTCAACTTATTAGGGTTGCTTGGCGTGGAAAACCGGTTTGGGTTTTAAATAGACAACCCGAAGTATTGGCTACTTTAAAAACCTTGGATAGTGAGTTAAGAGATCCAGCGTCAAACGAATCAATTCAACCCCCTTCCAGTAAGAATGCGGGTAGATCTATGCGTCCTGAGATATTTGTAGCGGTAGGTTTATGTACGCATTTAGGTTGTTCACCTACTTTCCGTCCAGAAATTGCCCCTGTTGATTTGGGTGAAAAATGGCATGGTGGCTTTTTTTGTCCTTGTCACGGTTCTTGGTTTGATTTAGCGGGTCGTGTTTATCGTGGTGTGCCGGCACCAACTAACTTGGAAATTCCGCCTTATCGTTATATTAGCGATACACGTATTATGATTGGTGAGTCTTCTGAGGAGAAAAGTGCATGAAACCAAGCCGTTTAACTGAATGTGGAAATTGGGTTTTAAATCGTTTTCCTGTTACAAAGTTTTGGAATGATCACATGGCGCAATACTATGCGCCTAAAAACTTTAATATTTGGTACTTTTTTGGATCATTGGCCTTATTGGTTTTAGTGAATCAGATTCTTACTGGTATTTTGTTAACCATGAATTACAAGCCAGATGCAAAGTTAGCCTTTGACTCTGTTGAATATATTATGCGAGATGTGCCGTGGGGATGGTTGGTGCGTTATATGCACTCAACCGGTGCTTCTGCCTTTTTTATCGTGATTTATTTACACATGTTTAGAGCCTTACTTTATGGGTCGTTTAAACATCCAAGGGAATTAATCTGGATATTTGGCATGTTGCTCTTTGTGGCTTTAATGGCAGAAGCTTTCATGGGCTATTTATTACCTTGGGGGCAAATGTCTTTCTGGGGTGCGCAGGTTATTATTTCCTTGTTTAGTGCAATTCCTGTTATTGGTGATGATTTATCGCTTTGGATTAGAGGGGATTATGTTATTGCGGACGCGACATTAAATCGATTCTTTGCCTTTCATGTTATCGCAGTGCCTTTAGTGTTGGTTATGTTGGTATTCATGCACTTAGTTGCCTTGCATGAAGTGGGTTCTAATAACCCAGATGGTATAGAAATTAAAGCGTCTAAAGATCCGTGGGGTCATCCAATTGACGGTATTCCCTTCCACCCTTACTACACCGTTAAAGATTTGGTAGGAGTGGGTGTGTTTTTGCTGTTCTTTGCAACGGTAATATTCTATATGCCGGAGATGGGCGGGTATTTCTTAGAACACGCTAATTTTATACCGGCTGATCCTATGAAAACCCCTGAGCATATTGCGCCTGTCTGGTACTTTACGCCGTTTTATTCAATTTTACGCGCCATCCCTGATAAATTTGCTGGTGTCATTGGTATGGGTGGTTCGATCGTGGTCTTATTTTTGATGCCTTGGTTGGATCGTTGTAAGGTTAAATCGATACGATATCGGGGGGGCATCTTTAAAAAGGCGTTATTTTTGTTTGTGGTTAGCTTTTTGGCTTTAGGTTATTTAGGGACTCAGCCTGTAACGCCAATTGCAACAACGATGGCAAGATTATTTACGACTATTTATTTTGGATTTTTCTTGTTAATGCCTATTTACACAAGATGGGAAAAAACTAAGCCTGTGCCTAGACGATTAACAAAAGTGAAAAGTTTAGAAGATCAATTGCATGAAATTGAAGAACAAATTCCGGCATTTATTGAAGAGATAACTGAGGTTAAACCTAATTTAACCGAAATTGGTCACCCAGCTTTCAAGGGTGCATTTTTTAATAGAAGACCAAATCCACAAGGTATTGCACACGTTTTAAGTCGAGTCGCTACCAAACTAAAAAGGAGTCTTGACTGATGAAAAGTTTAGTGACGATTTTATTGTTATTTACCTTGGCTTTTAGTGTTAGCGCATCTGAAGAGGTTGAATTACAAGAAGCTAATATTGATCTTTCTGATAGTGAATCTTTACAGCGCGGTGCACAACATTTTGTAACCTATTGTTTGGGTTGCCATTCAGCTAAGCATATGCGCTATTTGCGTTTTGCATTAGATGTGGGTGTTGATCCAAAGAAAGTGTTAAATGATATTGCTCCTGAAGGCGCGAGTATCTATGATCAGATTCATAGTGCTATGAATAAGCATGATGCAGAAAAGTGGTTTGGTGTTCAGCCGCCGGATTTATCGTTAATTGCTCGGTCACGTGGTGCAGATTGGTTGTATAGTTATTTAAAGAGTTATTATATTGATCCTTCAAGACCTTTTGGGGTAAATAACTTGGTTTTTCAAGATACGGCAATGCCTAACCCACTGTGGAAGTTACAGGGTGAGCAACACGCTGAAGCTAGAAAGACCATTTATGGTGAGTATACTAAGTTAGAGTTGGATGAGCCAGGTAGTTTGTCCGAACGTGAGTTTGATTTGTTTGTAAATGACTTGGTTAATTTTCTAGTGTACGTAGGGGAGCCTGTTCAACTAGAACGTGAGAGTTTGGGAAAATATGTATTATTGTTCTTAATAATATTCTTGGTGATAGCTTATATGCTGAAAAAAGAATATTGGAAAGATGTTGATTAATGTATTTTTAGAGTGAAAGCAGGGAAGTCTTTTCGTCATCGATGATGTAGATTGTAGTAGACGTCAACTCAAAAGGGTTGGCGTCTATGCTACAATGTTCCTTTAATCGACCCATAGGTCCAAGAGGTTGTTAGTCGTGGCAAATAATATTACTCGTAGGTCTGTAATGACACTATTTTCATCGCCAACTTGTGCAATGAGTCATTGTGCCCGTTTTGTTTTACACGAGAAAGCTGTTACGTCAGAAATAGAATTTTATGACCCGAATGAGCCGCCTGAAGACTTGTTAGAGCTTAATCCTAATGGAACATCTCCAACGTTTATAGAGCGTGATTTGGTGCTTTATGATTCCAGAATTATTATGGAATATTTAGATGAGCGATTTCCGCATCCTCCGCTCCATCAAATGGATCCTGTTTCGCGTGCTAATGCGCGTATGATTATTAAGCGTATCGATGAAGATTGGTATGATCAACTTGGAAAGATAATAAGTTCAGGTGAAAAGAAAGCTTCGCAGGCAAAAAAAATATTAAAAGAAAGTATTTTAGCCGCCGAACCTGTTTTTGCAGCTAAACCTTATTTTATGAGTGATGAATTTTCTTTGATCGATTGTACTATTGCGCCATTGTTGTGGCGATTACCTAGTTTAGGCATTGATATAACCACTACAAATGAAGTTATTGCCGCTTATACTCAGCGAATTTTCAATAGACCTGCGTTTAAACGTAGTCTGAGTGATGCTGAACAAGAAATGATTGAATTAGTAAAATAAACCAATAATATGACTTCTCTAAAACCTTATTTAATTCGATCGATTTATGATTGGATAATGGATAACGATTTAACTCCCTATTTATTAGTGGATGCTGAAAATAGTCGGGCTATTCTGCCAGAGCAATTAGTTGAAGATGGTAAGATTATCTTAAATATTAGACCGCAAGCCGTACAAGAACTCTCTTTAGGTAATGCGGAAATATTCTTCAAAGCGCGTTTTAGTGGTAAGTCGACGAATATTATCGTACCCATTTCTGCAGTTATGGCAATTTATGCTAAAGAAAATGGTAAGGGTATGATATTTGATCAAGAAGATGAAGCGTCTGATGAGCCACCTCCAACACCTACTAAGAAATCCACAAAGCCTAATCTACGCCTGGTAAAATAATCGCTCCAAATTAAAATAGTACAGTAGTTGGTAAAGTCGCCGTATAATAGCGAGTTATTTTAGAAGTAATTAGGTGCGGTTTATGCAAATTATTCAGGAAGCTCTCACGTTTGACGATGTTTTATTAGTCCCTGCACATTCTGTTGTGTTACCGCGTGAAGTCGAGTTGACAACTCAGTTAACACGTAAAATCACCCTTAATATCCCTTTAGTTTCAGCCGCAATGGATACAGTGACTGAAGCGCGTCTTGCCATCGCTATTGCTCAAGAAGGTGGTATTGGTATTATTCATAAAAACATGACTGCTGAACAGCAAGCCAGAGAAGTGCGTCATGTTAAAAAATACGAAAGTGGCGTTATCAAAGATCCTATTACCGTAGGCCCTGATGTTAGTATTCGTGATGTTATTAAACTAACCCGCGCAAAAAATATCTCTGGTGTTCCGGTTGTTAATGGCGACGAATTAGTCGGTATTGTCACAAGTCGTGATTTGCGGTTCGAAACCCGTTTTGATGAACCCGTTTCTAAGGTTATGACACCTAAAGAGCGTTTAGTCACTGTTAATGAAAACGCCGATAGAAAAGAAGCTATCGCTTTGCTACATAAACATCGCATAGAGAAAGTCTTGGTTGTTAATGATGACTTTCACTTGTGTGGCATGATCACGGTTAAAGATATTCAAAAAGCTAAAGATTATCCGCTTGCTTGTAAAGATGAACAAGAAAGATTGCGCGTGGGTGCTGCGGTGGGAACAGGTGCCGATACAGAAGAGCGTGTGGCTGCGTTAGTGGCTGCTGGCGTTGACGTGATTGTAGTTGATACGGCGCATGGACATTCCCAAGGTGTTTTAGATAGAGTGCGTTGGGTAAAACAAACTTATCCATCAGTGCAAGTTATCGGCGGTAATATTGCGACAGCTGCAGGTGCTTTAGCATTAGTAGAAGCAGGAGCTGATGGTGTCAAAGTTGGTATCGGTCCTGGTTCAATCTGTACTACACGTATTGTTGCTGGCGTTGGTGTACCCCAAATTACAGCGGTGAGTAATGTCGCAGAAGCCTTAAAAGGTACAGGCGTACCCTTGATTGCGGATGGCGGTATTCGGTATTCAGGTGATGTGGCTAAAGCATTAGCGGCGGGCGCGTATGCAGTGATGTTAGGCGGATTGTTTGCGGGTACGGAAGAAGCGCCAGGTGAAGTAGAGTTATATCAAGGTCGTTCTTATAAATCATATCGTGGCATGGGTTCCTTAGGCGCAATGGGCCAACTACAAGGCTCCAGTGATCGTTATTTCCAAGAAGAAACGGATTCCGTAGAAAAATTGGTCCCAGAAGGTATTGAAGGTCGTGTGCCTTATAAAGGTAGCTTATTAGCTGTTATCCATCAATTACTCGGTGGTATACGGGCGAGTATGGGCTACACAGGTAACCAAACGATTGAATTATTACATGATAATGCACAGTTTGTGCGGGTGACTAGTGCAGGAATGCGAGAAAGTCATGTGCATGATGTGACTATTACCAAAGAAGCACCTAATTACCGAGTTGAATAATTAGTTGTCGAGATTGTTTCTATTTCGCTTAATTACCTGTTTTAAACTATGAAGATCGGTTAACGATTTTCATAGTTAACGACATAATCTAGGCACACTTTAGTTAATAAACCAACAAAGCATAACGTGAATCAAAAATCTACCAACATCCATACCCATAAGATCCTTATTTTAGATTTCGGATCACAATATACTCAGTTAATTGCGCGACGCATTCGTGAAATTGGCGTCTATTGTGAGATTTACTCATGTGAATGTACGGAAGCAGAAATTAAAGGCTTTGCACCCAATGGCATTATTTTATCAGGTGGGCCAGATACCGTAACAGAAGGCGATACACCTAGAGCGCCCCAGGTCGTGTTTGAGTTAGGTGTTCCCGTCTTAGGTATTTGTTATGGTATGCAAACCATGACGGAGCAAATGGGCGGTAAGGTTGAAAGCTCAGATCATAGAGAATTTGGCTATGCACAAGTGAGAGCGCGTGGGCATTCAAAATTATTAGCAGATATTGAAGATCATTTAACACCAGCAGGCTATGGCTTATTAGATGTCTGGATGAGTCATGGTGATCGTGTAGTTGAATTGCCAGAAGGCTTTATATTAATCGCCAGCTCTGATGGTGCGCCGATTGCGGGTATCGCCAATGAGGCTAAATCTTTCTATGCTTTACAATTTCATCCAGAAGTAACTCATACTAAACAAGGTGGTCGCATCCTTTCGCGCTTTGTGCTTGATATCTGCGGTTGTGAAGCTTTATGGACAGCCAACAATATTATCGAAGATAGTATTCAAGCCGTTAGGGAAAAAGTCGGTACCGATCATGTTATTTTAGGTTTATCAGGTGGTGTAGATTCTTCTGTGGTAGCCGCGCTCTTACATAAAGCCATTAAAGATCAGTTAACCTGCGTGTTTGTCGATACTGGTTTGTTAAGGTTAAAAGAAGGCGATCAAGTGATGGCGACCTTTGCCGAGCACATGGGCGTTAAAGTGATTAGGGTTGATGCAGAGCAGCGTTATTTAGACGCTTTAGCGGGTATTACCGATCCAGAGCAGAAACGTAAAATTATTGGCAACCTATTTGTCGAGATCTTTGATGAAGAAGCGGCAAAGATTAATGATGCAAAATGGTTAGCCCAAGGCACTATTTATCCAGATGTAATTGAATCAGCAGGCTCTAAGAGTGGTAAAGCGCATCTCATTAAATCGCATCATAATGTCGGTGGTTTACCTGAAAATATGTTATTAAAGCTGGTAGAGCCTTTACGAGAGTTATTTAAAGATGAAGTCAGACGTTTAGGCTTAGAACTTGGTTTACCAGCAGAGATGGTCTTTCGCCATCCTTTCCCTGGCCCTGGTTTAGGCGTTAGAATCTTGGGCGAAGTTAAAAAGCAATATGCAGACTTATTACGTCAGGCTGATGCTATCTTTATAGAAGAACTTTACCGTCATGATCTTTATGATAAAGTCAGTCAGGCTTTTGCCGTATTCTTGCCGGTAAAATCCGTAGGTGTGATGGGTGATGGGCGGCGTTATGATTATGTGATTGCGATTCGTGCGGTTGAAACGATCGATTTTATGACCGCACGTTGGGCGCATTTGCCTTATGAGTTTTTAGATCTGATTTCTCGCCGTATTATCAACGAAGTGCCTGGTATTTCTCGTGTGGCTTATGATATATCGGGTAAGCCACCTGCAACGATTGAATGGGAATAAACCCAGAAGAAGATGAAGCATGGATGCGCTATGCTTTTCGCTTGGCGCAACGTGCAGAAGAATATGGAGAGGTGCCTGTTGGCGCCATTGTCGTTAAAAATAATCGCTGTATCGCAGAAGGTTGGAACAGCGTTATCACTCATCATGACCCTACCGCGCACGCTGAAGTCGTGGCATTAAGAGCCGCCGGCTTAGCCTTACAAAATTATAGAATCAACGATACGACTTTATACGTGACTTTAGAGCCATGTGTTATGTGTATGGGTGCCTTAGCTCATGGCAGAATAAAACGCTTGGTATTTGGAGCGTATGATCTCAAAAGAGGCGCTGTTTGTAATGCTTTAAGTTTGTCAGATGCCAGTTTCTTAAATCATCGAATTGACTGGACGGGTGGCGTTTTAGAAGCTCAATGTGCAGAGCTGTTAAAAGACTTCTTTCGCGCTAGGCGTTAAAGCAATTACAACAAATACAGGTTCCGAAAAAATTATACACCAGACAACAAGCTCTCATAGGGAATTCGCAAGCCTTCATGTAAGCGTTTAATCATGCGCAGACTCAAAGCGCGTTTACGATTTAATACTTCGGACACTCGACCACTAGA
>CAIQNQ010000034.1 GCA_903873165.1 uncultured Methylococcaceae bacterium
CTTGTTGAGGGTAACTGATGAACACCAAAAATCGATTGAGCATTATTTTTGTTATGCTTTTTCTGCATGCGTTCTTGAAAATCTAAAAAGGATGGACTTTGACTAAAGAAAACTGAGAACGCACTTATCGCTGCATCACTGATTTGGTATTTTTGGTGATTCCCCTTTTTTCGAAAATCCGGCAACTCGCTAAATGCGGTCGCAATACTTGAAATGACTGCATTAAATGAAAATTTTTGTTTGGCTTCTGTAGTGGCTTTTGTATTAATAGCGGCTTTCCTGTCGTCATTCGAAATTACTTTAAGTTTAGCAGGGTTTTAAATTGGGAATTGCTGGTGCTAAAGGTATTTGCTTTATGATATCGCGATATGGTATAAAACCGAAAATTGCATGTATTTAAGCAGTCAAGCTTGATCATGGACGCCTGATGAGGGCTTACCAATAAAAACTCAATTTAATAACAGGATTAAAAATGGCCACACTGATACTTATGCAACCCAACAGTAACCACGTTGATTCAAATTACAACTTTGACAATCGAATTGATTACACCGCCAATGGATGGTACATGCAAGATAATACAACAGGTAATATTTTTGGTGCGATGTCTGGTGCTGGAATCACCTATGACACCTATGCTAATCCAGTCAATGGCGTGATCAATTCGATTAGTAGTTTGAATTCGACTGGCGCAATCGATTGGTCTATATCAAATATATCTGTTAATGCCAATAGTGTTTATTCATTGCAGTCCGCATTAAGATATGACAACGTATATTATTCTGACATTAAAAATAACCTGCTAGATGGCAATGACACTATCATTGGCAGTTCTGGAGATGATTATTTTTACTACACAAAAGGCAGCGATAACATCAATGGGGGAGCAGGATCCGATTGGATGGATTTTTCAGGGAATTATTTTTATTACACAGGCTTGAATGTTGACTTGAGCGCAGGGAAATATACGGTTGACATAGGTTCTGGGCCTGTTATCAGCACTATTTCAAATGTAGAAAATATTGTTGGAACCAATGGTAATGATACCATAACGGGGAATGACGCAAATAATATCATAAACGGCAATGGTGGCAATGACAATATAAATGGAGGCGCAGGCAATGATTTATTGTTGGGCGGTTATAGAGATAATGATATCCTCAATGGCGGAGCAGGTGTGGATACGGTAAGTTATTTAACTTCAAGTGCCGCCGTTATTGTCAATCTGGGCACTGGTATCGCCACAAAAGGAACCGGATATTATTCGTCATATACTGATACTTTGACTAGTATTGAAAATGTGCTTGGCTCTGCTTTTGATGATATCCTCACGGGGGATGCGTTGAATAACGTACTCACCGGCGGGCTGGGAAATGACACACTGGATGGCGGCCTTGGCGTGGATACTGCTGATTATTCAATCTCCTATAAGAGTGTAACGGCAAATCTGGTGACAGGTGTTGCGACTGGCCCTGGAACAGACAGTTTGAAAAACATTGAAAACCTTACTGGTTCCACCTACGGGGATACACTTATTGGTAATGCTGGTGACAACGCCTTAGTGGGTGGTAGCGGCAATGACACACTTAATGGTGGCGCAGGCAATGATACATTAGATGGCGGTGCAGGTTCAGATTGGGCTTACTATAACACAACCACCGGAGGCAAGGGGGTTGCCGTCAATTTGGCGTTAAGCACAGTGCAACAAACGAACGGCGCAGGCAAAGACACATTGATTAGCATAGAAAACTTGTTAGGCAGCAGTTATGCCGACACGCTCACGGGAAATGATTCGGATAATATCCTAAATGGTGGTACGGGCAACGACACACTGAATGGCGGCGCTGGTAATGACACGTTGAGCGGTGGTGCGGGCAAGGACGTATTGACAGGAGGTGCAGGCAAAGATGTTTTTGCCTTCACTAATGTGACTGATTCATCAGGCGCAAATCAAGATACGATTACTGACTTTACCCGAGGCGTAGATAAAATAGATCTTTCGGCAATAGATGCTAATGTGTTTGCCGATGGAAACCAAGCCTTTAAATTCATCGCTAGTAATGCAGTATTCACCGACCCTGGTCAACTTAAGTTTTCTGGCGGCGTAGTAACAGGTGATGTCACGGGGGACGGTATCGCCGACTTTAGCATTGCGCTAACTGGTGTTACCACATTGGCCACATCTGATTTTTTCTTGTAATCAATAGTAGTAGTTTAGTCCGTAGAGCGTAATGCGCTGCAATTGCACAGCAATAATTTATTATTGCTCTACGGCTTTTCTATAATTTCTAACGCGCTTATTTATAACTGTCTCCAACACATGCACTTGATTCCAGCGTTCCCTTAAAGCCGTATCTCGACTTCCGGTCACTATGGGTGCTGGATACTCAGGTAAACGAGAACGTATCTTTAGGTAATACTTCTGTGCTTATTTCACCAGCAGATACCGTTACAAAACCCGTTAGAGTGCTAATGTTTGCACTCCATCCGTTTTTATAAAGCTTGTATCTTAGTCTTTTGTTGTTTTAAATTATTCAGAGTCGAACGCAAATCGGCTAATTTAGCTTTTTCTTTTTCAATGACATCTGTGGGTGCTTTATCAATTAAGCCAGCCATAGGAATTAAAATATTTAATTCACCGACTAGCGCAATCACTGGCTTCTGAGTTTTTGAGTGGACTCTATTTAAAGCTTGGTTATGGGGTAACACAAGCTTGTGTACCTAAACTAAAGCTATAATAGCTCAACTAAAGGCTTGGGTTTGGATAAACTTAGCTTTGTTTCATACAATTAAAGCTTGTATAGGGGTACCCAAAGCTAAAATTACTAAAATTAAAGCTTTAGTTTGGGTAAACTTAGCTTAGGTTCATACAATTAAAGCTTGTGTAGGGAGTAACCAAAGCTTAAATTACCCGACTTAAAACTATAATTCTTAAAATTAAAGCTTTAGTTTAGGTAAACTTAGCTTTGTTTCATACAATTTAAGCTTGTATAGTGGGTAACCAAAGCTTGTGTCTCCAAACTAAAGATTTAATTACCCAAGTTAACGCTATAATTCCTAAAACTTAAGCTTGAGTATGGGTAAACTTAGCTTTGATTCATACAATCAACGCTTTAGCTGACTGGGTCTCTATTATGACCCTTAATACCTAAGCTAAGATGATTAACTTTTATGTTATGATGAACCTAGTGTTTAAACCCTTTCCTCGCTATGTATGATCAGCAAATATTTTAATCCTTACACAGACTTCGGCTTTAAAAAACTCTTTGGTGAAGAAGCCAGTAAGGATTTGTTAGTTGATTTTTTAAATCAATTACTACCGCCACAGCACCAAATAGTTCAACTCAACTTTAAAAAACCAGAGAACTTGCCTGAAACGACCGATGAAAGAAGGTCTGTTTTTGATATTTACTGCGAGAGCGTCACCAGTGAGCGTTTTATCGTCGAAATGCAAAAGGCCAAGATCCATTTCTATTTTTGAGCATATTATTTTCCTTTTTATCGCTCTGGTTATTAATTCAACTTGCATTATAAGTTTTGCAAGTCCCTCTATTCTCAAATATGATAAACGTCCCATTGGGACGCTAATGTTTCGTTGAAGATAAGGTTTAGGAACTATCTATGTCAGAAAGTAAAGTTTATAAAGTTAAACCCACGTTAGCCGCTAATGCGCACATTGATGCGGTGACTTATCATGCGATGTATCAGCATTCAATTAATGAGCCAGATACCTTTTGGGCGCAACAAGCAGAGTTGTTTTTAGATTGGCATAAACCTTGGCATACCGTGCAAGCTTATGATTGTCATACTGGAGATATTCGGTGGTTTGAAGGTGGAGAACTGAATGTCAGCGTGAATTGTGTTGATAGACATTTAAGCACTCGTGCCGATCAAGTGGCTATTATTTGGGAAGGTGATAATCCAGATCAGCACAAAACGATTACATATCAAGAATTACATACTGAAGTTTGTAAATTTGCCAATGTGTTAAAAGCACAGGGTGTCCAGAAGGGTGATCGGGTTTGTATCTACATGCCTATGCTCGCCGAAGCCGCTACTGTCATGTTGGCTTGTACGCGGATTGGTGCGGTGCATTCCATTGTTTTTGGTGGTTTTTCAGCTGAAGCCTTAAAAGATCGCATATTAGATTCTGATTGTCAGTATGTAGTGTGTGCTGATGAAGGCTATCGGGGCGGCAAGGTTTTACCGATTAAAAGCAGTGTAGATGAAGCCGCTTTATCGTGTCCTAATCTAAAGTCAGTGATTGTTATCAAGAATACGGGTAATCCAGTGGCTTGGTTTAATGAGCGTGATGTTTGGTATCACGAAGCGATGGCTAGTGCTTCTGCTGACTGTCCTGCCGAAATAATGGCTGCCGAAGATCCGTTATTTATCCTGTATACCTCTGGCTCTACGGGAAAACCTAAAGGTGTATTGCACACTACCGGCGGTTACTTGTTATATGCTGCCATTACTCATAAATATATTTTTGATTATCAAGAGGGCGATATCTATTGGTGTACCGCTGATATTGGGTGGATTACCGGCCATACTTATATGATTTATGGGCCTTTATGTAATGGCGCTACCACCTTGGTTTTTGAGGGTGTGCCCACTTATCCAGATGTAGATCGTTTATGGCAAGTTATCGATAAACATCAGGTGAATATTTTTTATACTGCACCGACGGTGATTAGGGCGTTAATGGCGCATGGAACGCATCATGTTAAACGTACTAAAAGGGATAGTTTAAGAATTTTAGGCAGTGTTGGGGAGCCTATTAATCCCGAGGCGTGGGAGTGGTATTATCACCATGTGGGGGAAGCGAACTGTCCTATTATGGATACATGGTGGCAAACGGAAACCGGGGGGATTTTAATAACGCCTTTACCGGGTGTGACTGATTTAAAACCGGGTTCTGCGACCTTACCTTTTTTTGGTGTAAAGCCAGAAATTATGGATGCCCAAGGTGTGTTGATGCAGGGTGCGGCTGAGGGCATATTAGTCATTAGTGGCTCTTGGCCTGGTCAGGCACGCACAGTGTATGGTGACCATCCTCGTTTTATAGAAACCTATTTTACCCATTATCCCGGTTATTATTTTGCTGGAGACGGAGCGCGTCGCGATGCTGATGGGTATTTTTGGATTACCGGTCGAGTGGATGATGTGCTGAATGTGTCAGGGCATAGAATGGGCACAGCAGAAATAGAAAGCGCTTTGGTTTTACATGAATTAGTTTCTGAAGCGGCGGTTGTAGGTTATCCGCATGATATTAAAGGCCAAGGTATTTATGCTTACGTTACTTTGAATATAGGTGTTGAGCCGTCAGAGGAGCTTAAGAAAGCCTTGATAGCCTTGGTAAGAAAAGAAATCGGCGCAATAGCGCATCTTGATATTCTGCAATGGGCACCGGCATTACCTAAAACCAGATCAGGAAAAATTATGCGACGTATTTTAAGAAAAGTAGCCGCAAACGAGCTGGATAATTTAGGGGATATTTCAACACTGGCAGATCCCGCAGTGGTATTTGAACTGATTGAAAATAGAGCCAATCGTTAAACACTAAAATCCCCTACCTTTTATTGCTAAAGGGTAGGGGTTTAATGAATTAATGCCCTGCGTGTCCACCACTTTTAGGTGGTTTTATATCGTTCTTTCTTAATATGTATTTGTCAGCTTTTTTTCCAGTAATAGGGTTGCCATTGTTATCAAGCTGAGTGAGGCTATTTTCACTTACCGAATAATAATGTACTGTCGATTCAATATTGTTACGGGGGGTTAATACTAATATATTATTGTTATTGCCGGTGCTGAATTTACCTTTTTCAACAATTTCCCGGTCAGATTTGCCCACATATTGTCTAATTAACAAATAGGTATTATTGCTGTTTAAAGCCAATGACGTTTTAATGCCCGTACAATCGTCACACGGTATAAATCCATTGTATAACCCGGGCCATTCGGTATTCGTTTGTTCGTGGTGACTTTCATGACTCGTTTGGGTATCGGTTGCTTCTGCTAAAGCGAGGTTAGTAAGTGTATAAGAACCGAATACTAGCAGGGTGCCGATAAGTAATTTATTTTTCTTTTTAAAGCTTTGCATAGTGCCTCCTCTAATTATTATTAATGTGCTGCGTTTTACTAAAACATAAACTTAACTTTAGTGTTAATAAAGTCAATATTATGAAGATTAATTTTAATTCCACGGCATGATAGGGACGGTCGATATACTATTTGCCGGTGCTCCATCAATGATCTTTCGGCTAATCGCTACGTAAATTAAGGTATTACGCTTGGCATCAAACATTCTTGAGACACTGGTTTGCTTAAAGAAGAGTGAAGTACTTTCCGTAAATGCAGTTTCTTCTTCAGGTAGTTTATCTTTAATAACGATAGGGCCAATCTGCCGACAGGCGATAGAGAATTGTGAGGGGTCTTCTGCGACACCTAATGCTCCAGAAATTCCGCCTGCTTTTGCTTGGCTGATATGGCAAGAAACACCTTGTACTTTAGGATCATCAAAGGCTTGCACACAGATCTTATGATTTGCACCAATGAGTTTCCACGAGGTAGTAACGCAACCAATCTCTTCAGCTTGGGCTATTGATGCACTCAATGCCAATAATAATGTGCAGTAAATGGGTAAATGTTTCATATTATGTTTAATTAGGTTAAGTTTGAATGGATGAATGTGCTACTTTTTAGGGTTAATTTTGGTTGTGATTTTATCAGCTAGGCTGGTTAGTTTATCGGCGTAGATAATTGTTATCAATACAAAGCTTACACCGATTAAAATACTAATAATAATAGTAGCCCAGGCCAATTGGCTCCAATCCGTTTTGTATAAATCGGCTTTAATGGGTGCGCTGATGCCCGGAATACTGGGTAAATCCCCATCACCGCCATCTACTTTTAATTGGGCTTTCATGCCTTTTTCCATGTGTTGGGGTAGTTCACAATGCACCAGATAGGTTTTCTTTTGACTCGGCAAAATCAAAGAAGCTTGCAATTGCCCCGCACCGTTAAGCTCTAAATGAAACATGCCTTCTGGATATAAATACCCAGGTAAACCGTGAATCATCAATTGATGGCGAATTTGGTCATCATTGATAAAAGTAATGTTGATTTTAGCGCACGGTTTTACATCCCATTCCTGGGTGTCAAAAGCAAACATTTTACCGGTAAACTTTTCGGCATACTGCTGTCCAGCATGAATGGTTATATCCACATTTTCGGATATTTGTGGGCAGTCGCGTGGTAAACGATCTGTGTTTGCATTCATGATCATGCCTTTTTCATCCATCAACATGCCGCCATGCTCCATGGCAAAAACAGTTTGAAATACACTGAACATCACTAAGCCAATGAGGAATTGTTTCATGATTTTGATTTCCGTTTAATCATAAGAATCGCTAATACCAGTAAGCCAATCAGTACGCCAATTGCTAAACCGAATAAAATTAAGTTGAGGTAATTGGGCGACACTAATCCCGCATCACCCAATAATGCCCCAAAAGGCCCTTCTGTCCAGACAGCTAAGTTTTTGGCGTAATAGTCTTTATCGAATACTTGATCGAATAAATGCTCATGCATTTTGGGCATACCTTGCTCATCCAATAAAGATTTATAGGCCAGAATAGCCATATTTCCCCCAGGTTCAACACCATCAGTGGTAGTGCCCGTCGGTGTATGATCATGAAACATCCATAAGCCCGGCCCATAACTATGTAAACCGTCGTTTTGGGTTTTTAGATGCACATCATTGCGTTGTGCTGTGGCAATATCTAAAACATCACGGGTTATTTGTTGAGATGCCGCAAGGTCAACACCATCTAAGGCTGTAATAGTTGCCTTATGTCCATGAATGTGTAGGCCGATAGCGCTACGTTGAAAATTTGCGATATGTAATTTGATATCTTCATTATCATCCGCAATGATCATCGAATCTCGAAGCGTGTAAGGAAATGAATGCCCATTCAGTAAAAAATAATTTTCAAAGGACTCAGTGATGTTGTAATCACGTGCCATGTGCTGAGCGACTAAACGAGGATCGTTTGAATCTTGAACAATCCGCGCTAACCGTTTATCAATTGATTGATAATGTAAATCATATTCTTGGGTATAAGTCTTTTTGACGGCATTTGAGGGGTGGCGGACTTGTCCAGCACCCACATTAAAGGTTTGCAACCAATTATTCGGTTCATTCGCTTCAACGATAAACATGCCACCCAAGCCCATCATAAAATGCTGGGCAGTTTGGACATGGCAATGATAAAGCATAGTGCCTACGTGCCGAGGCTGAATTTCATACGTATGGCTTTTACCTGGAAATACGGAATGTTCTTCCATACCGTCATTATCTTCACCCTTAGACGTCATCCAGGGATGATCAACACCATGTAGATGAATGGTGTGGGGTAAATAATGGGTATTTTCTAAGGTGATATAAACCTTATCACCTTGCTCAACCCGAATAACAGGAGAGGGCGCTCTTAACAAAGGATTGGCCACCAGCGAATTAAAGTTTTTAACGGCCATGCCCCGAGATTTAGGTGCGTAAACCCATAAACCCGGTTGTATACCCGGAGCAATATCATAAGTATTGATGAGAAAGTTGCCATCTGGACTCGAACCATTTAATTCCACGACTTCTAACTTAATATGGATAACATCAGGATCGCCATCATTGTCTAAATCCTCGCCCATTGTTAAAGCATCTTGGGCAAAATCGGTTTGCATTAATGTGCCCATAGACACATTATTGGTACCTTTTACGGAAGTGGCGACTTCATAAGGATTATCAGGTTCACAATCTGGGGCGGCGTTAATAGTGACATCTTCAATCACTTGAGCAGGCCGCCACTCTGGATGCGTATTTGAGCAGGGTTTAACAATATTACTGTTGTCTTTTGCCTGATTGTAAATCGTTTCCGGTGGGTTAATACCAGCAGAATTAAACTCTTGAGGAATAGTATTATAAATTAGATAGATAGCGCCTGTGGTTAATAATAAAACGCTAAGGGAAATAAGAACTTTTTTTAATGTCATGCGTTTAGAAAACACTTATAAATAATGATGGGGTATTGTAAGTCGCTGTTTGCATATTAGCTAATAAGAAACACGTTTAGTTTAATGATTCGCGGATTCAACTCCGAAGTGCAATTCATTTTTATAGAATTGGAAGGGTCAGCTGGTGTAAAGTTCAAGCTTTCCAATCCGACCAAAGATGAGAGAGCTAATGAAGAAATACAGTCAGCTGACCGAAGGTCAACGATACCA
>CAIQNQ010000035.1 GCA_903873165.1 uncultured Methylococcaceae bacterium
AACGATTTTCAAACAGATCAACAAACCACACCTTTCTCAAATAGCTTCTTTTTTCATGTTGAAGAGCGTTTTGCTATGTTGAATGAAGAGAGGCGGGGCGGTACTGATAAAGCAGATAACAGTGAACCGGTATTTGATAGAGATACGATGACAGCGTTAATTGCAGCAGATTATTTAAACTCTGGCGTTAATCAGGTCGGGAAAGAAAACAAAATTAATCTGAAAACAGCAATAGAGCGCATAAAGCCGTTGTTGTCTCAATGTTTTGAAGTTAAACGTATTCTTGATGATAAAGATAACCTTAATTTTACTGACCCTAAGAAGTTAAACAGTGATGCTTTGCAATTGATACGATTTCTTGCCCAAAAAGGAGTAGAGCATGGCTAAGCCAAATCCAAATAAGAACAAAAATCAGGGTGGTCGAGTTAATTACTCAAAACAGAATCGACAAAAAGAAAAAGCTATTGCGACAGATTCGGTTGGGGCTAAAGTTGTTTCACCTACAATAAATAGTCTGAGTTTAGCTAATAACGAGTTAAACATAACGTTGACAGCCTATGATACTTGGTTCTTTAGAGAATCCCGTCCTCATGATGCAGTGGGAGCCAGTGAATTGAGTAGTCTGTTTCCACCGCCTATTCGTACGGTAGCTGGCGCTTTAAGAACCTTAATCGGTGATCAGTTAAAAATTAATTGGCAAACTTTACAGAGTGCAACACAGCCTGACTTTAATTTTGTTTCAGAGTTGGGTGATGCTCAAGGTTTGGGTGAGTTAAGTTTAAACGGCCCGTGGATTAATTTTGATGACCAGCGCTTATATCCAGCACCGTTGTACTTAATGAAAAATGAACACGAGCTTAAACGCTTAGCACCCGGTAGCATTGTGCGTTGTGATTTAGGTTCGGTGCGCTTACCGGCGTTGCCTAAGGATAGTAAAGGCTTTAAAAATCTTGAACAACGCTGGATAACGGCGGAAGGCATGAGGCGGTGTTTAGAGGGTCATGTGCCGACCGATAAAATTTATACTTCGGATGATTTGTTTAGCCATGAAGCCCGCTTAGGTATTGCCCGTGATAATGCGACTCGCAGTGTTGAGGACGGCAAGTTATATCAAACTCAGCATTTACGTTTAAAAGAAAAGGTGTCTGTGGGGTTATTGGTTAAGAATTTATCCTCGGTTGCAAAAGATATTTTAACTCAGCCGAATACCTTATTACGGTTAGGGGGTGAAGGGCGCATGGCGGCACTTAAAGCCCAAGAGCAAGCGCAAGCCTTCCCGTTTGTTAATGCAAAGGCTAACGCTAAAGTTGAACGCTTTGTATTACATTTCCTGACCCCGGCTGATTTTGAGGGCGCGATGTTCCCTAAAGACTTTGAAAAAACCACGTTTGACGGTGCAACCGTCTGGCAAGGTGTCATTAATGACATTGGCTTGCGCATTATTTCAGCGGTGGTCGGTAAGGTGCATCGAGAAGGCGGATGGGATATGCAAAAGCATCAACCTAGCCCGGTTAAAAGTTATATTCCCGCTGGGAGTGCCTGGTTCTGTCGAGCGGTTGATTCTGAACTCACTTGGGAAACATTAAATACACAATTACACGGCCACTGTATCGGTGTTGATAGTGCTTATGGGCGCGGTCAATTATTACTTGGCACTTGGCAAGATCACAAATAGTAAGGATTTAAAATGACAACTAAAAATGCACTAATAGGTCTTTGGGCACACGCAAGTCTTCATGCGGGAGCGGGTAGTTCGGTTGATGGTGTTGATTTACCCATCCAACGCGAGGGACATAGTGCTTGGCCTTGTGTGTTTGGCTCTTCTGTAAAAGGCGCTTTAAGGGCTAAAGCAGAAGATACGTTGGGTAAAGAAGGGGCAAAGAGTATTGCCTTAGTATTTGGCCCAGATAGCAGTAGTGATAACGCCTCG
The DNA here is from genome assembly GCA_903873165.1 of uncultured Methylococcaceae bacterium. Lineage (GTDB taxonomy): Bacteria > Pseudomonadota > Gammaproteobacteria > Methylococcales > Methylomonadaceae > Methylobacter_C. Next base: position 1,931 of record CAIQNQ010000035.1, read on the forward strand.
GAACATGCCGGTGCTTTATTGGTGAGTGATGCCAAATTATTATTGTTACCCGTGCGCTCTTTAACCAGCCATTTTAAATGGGTCACCTGTCCGGCTTTGTTGCAACGCTTGGTACGTGACGCGCAGCGTTTAGGGGCTAAGTCGATTCAGGATATTACGTTACCGGCTATTGCGGATGATATTGCGCTGATTGCGCTGGTAGCAGGTCAAAATACCGCAGATTTATTCTTAGAAGAATACCGGTTTAAAGCTCAGTCTCATGATTTAAGTGGGTTGATTGAAACGATTAATCAATTGACGGGGATTGCGGTTACTGATTTAACTGAACAATTAGTTATCGTGAGCAATAATCAATTTAATTATTTAGCTAAATACGCAACGCCAGTAACGCCGCATATTGCGATTGATAATGACAAAAAAACCGTAAAGCCCGGTGCCTTATGGTATGAAGAAACCCTGCCACCTGAGACAGTGTTATATTTTGCACTCAGTGCGCACCGTTCCAGAGCTAAAGTGTCTGAGCAGAATATTGGCTCAAATGAGGAAAAAATTCTACATTCCATTACTCAGGATTTGTTTGGAGCATCGCCTTATTTGCAAGTCGGTGGTAATGAAACGGTGGGTATGGGTTGGTGTAAAGTCACCGTAGTGGAGGCATAATCATGGCTTTAACGATACAGCAACAACGCGCCAAATTTGCTTTAGAGCGTGTACAGGATTTAGCTAATAAGCTTAAAGCTGATGAGCAAAAAGAGTTTATCAGTTATGCCAGTGGATTGCCTGCAATGATACACATGAATGGACTAGGTCAGGCAATGGCTTTCTGTCAGTTAAAAGCGAAGGATCGGGATTCTTACAAGCAATTATATACACTAGTTTCTGATTGGCTATGTCAGTCAAGGCAGCCTTATCAGGGTAAAAATAATGTCCTTGAAGGCATTACCCAATGTGATCAGGCGCGGTATCAATTAGCACAAGCAGAAGCCTTGGTGTTAATGAGTTGGGTTAAGAAATTTGCAAAAGCCTTTTTAGCGGAGGATTAAACATGATTGCACCTTTATATAGTGGAATAGATATTCCGCTTAAGAAACCTGAAGAAGCCCATTCTGGCTTATGGTTTGATCGGTTTTTTAATCGTTATGAAGCTAATTGGACTTTTAGAAAAGAGGGAGCTGAGTCAGATACTCCTGCCAAAGCTGAATGGATTAAATCAATGTCTGGCACAGTTGGTAACTCGGTAAAATTGGAAGGTTTTATTAAACGCCAATACAGTCTAGTTAAGCACTTACAAGGCAGCAGTCAACGCTATAAAACAGATTGGCATTTTGTGACGGGCATGGGGAACTCTCACCCTGTTGAAAATGGTTTTAGTTGGCATCCGACTTTAGGTGTTCCCTATATAGCAGGTTCTGCGGTAAAGGGTTTAGTGCGGGCTTGGGTGGAGTTGAATGAAGATAAATTGGCTGATCCAGATAGAGCCGCCCGTTTAAAAAGCTGGTTTGGAACTGAAAC
>CAIQNQ010000036.1 GCA_903873165.1 uncultured Methylococcaceae bacterium
TGTTTGGTTCAAGGGTAGATGACAATAAACGAGGTGGAGACATTGATCTACTAATAGAAACTAAAGAGTTAGACGTAACTACGATCGTACGATCTGAATTAGCTTTGTTGACGAAATTGCAAATGAAACTGGGCGAGCAAAAAATAGACGTATTAGTTGATTATCCAAGTCGTAAATATAAGCCTCCCATTTTTACTATAGCAAAACAACTTGGTGTTCTGTTATGAGCGTGTCCCGGTTTCCTCAAGTTCAATTAGAAGACGGTCACAAAGAAATAATTTCTTATTTTAGAGCGTTATTAAATACCCTAATTCTATGCCTAAGTTATATGAGTATTTTGGATTGATTGCGATGTTCTACGCCAATGAGCATGAACCTATTCATGTGCACGGTAAATGCCAAGGGCGTGAGTCGCGTGCGGAAATTATTTTAATTAACGGTATAATTCAAGAAATTTGTTACGTCAATGTTGTGGGGCGCGCTCCACTTGAGGTTAATGAGATGCGATTTTTTCAAGAGTTAGTTACTGCCAAAGCTGATGATATAATCTCTAAATGGATAGATTTTTTTGTGTTAAATAAGTCTATTACACCTGAACGTATTAGTCGGAGGCTTAAATGAAGGAAACAATCATTAATATCATTACTGCAACAGAAGTCGCCGATTATCGTATAAGACTTGTATTTAACGATAACACGGTACAGGAAATCGACTTTAAACCTTTCCTTACGCGCTCACATCATCCGGATATCAGAGCTTACCTAGAACCAACCCTTTTTTCAGGCTTCAGAGTCGAATTTGGTGAGTTAGTATGGGGCGACTATGCGCTTTGTTTTCCTACAATTGATCTCTATAAAAATAGGATTGAGCATGATCAATCAATGACTCATGCAGCTTGAAACTATTAAGTGACTAAGTCTTATTTGATGTTTTATAGAGGGAATTATGCGTACAACACTTAATTCGGCTGAGCAGGCCTTAAAGCAATGCCATGCGAGCAGTAGTAGCAGAAGAATGCCTTGTACTTAAAGGAGAAGAGACATTGGCATGGCATTATTTTTTACAACGTACCTGGCGTGAGCTAGAAGAATATTATTGGAATCAGTGTTATGCGGATTGATCTATATTATGCAGGCAGTCGGTCTGCGTAATCGTATTGTCCATGAGTATATGAACGTTGATATGACATTGGTATTTACTTTAATAGAATAAGAAGATTATCAATTTATCGTAGACTTTTTACATGAACCTATTTTAACGTAATGAATGCGCTTAACCCCACAACAACAATCCACTATCTGCATATTCCTGCCATTAACTGAAAAAAGTTTTGTAAACCTAGCTGATTAACAAATCATGAACAATCTGATCTATGTGTTACTAGATAGTCTTAATAATACATATCCAACTCCAACGCGGCATTATCCAAATTAAAGGAAATGGGAATACTTGCGCAAACAGATCGACAAAGAAACTGTCTGTTTATTGCAACAGAAGTCATCAATTTACTCGATAAAGGCTAAAAAATAGTCAGTAATCCGCGTAGAATACGCATCAAATGATGCTGTTTTTGATGTTTTATGGAGGGGTTATGCGTACAACACTTAATTTAGATGACGAGTTGCTGGCGCAAGCGCAGCGATTGAGTGGGTTAACTGAGCGTACTCAGTTAGTTCGAGAGGCTTTACTTGCATTAGTGCAACGTGAAAGTGCCAAGAGATTAGCGCAGTTGGGTGGTACTCAAGTAGACTTGCAAACTATACCAAGGCGTCAGGAAACAACTGACGCCTTATTACCCCATTAGTTTAGTATGCGATAAAGTATTTACCCCATCTATACATAACAAATGCGCTTAACAAACTTTGTAATCAATAGTATAAAACAATCTGCCATGGATATTTTTGGAGCAGACGTTCAAGTGTTTTTGTTTGGAAGTCGAGTAGATGATACTAAAAAGGGTGGGGATATCGATTTGTATATCAAAACTAAAATGGGTAATGATTTAACGCATAAAATTAAGTTTCTAGTAGCACTTGAGCAAAAGTTGGGTGAACAAAAAAAATCGATGTTGTCATTGCTGAAGATCAAAGTCGAGTAATAGAACAACAAGCTACGCTACATGGGATTCGTTTATGATTAATCGAAGAATGGAAAAGCCTATTACAGAATGCGATAAGCATCTGCAAAGAATGAGCTATGCCTATACAAAAATGACATTATTTATGCCATTAGATATAAGTCGATATCAGCAACTTTCTGATGATGAAGTTGAGCAGATTGGCTTAATAGAAGACAAAAA
>CAIQNQ010000037.1 GCA_903873165.1 uncultured Methylococcaceae bacterium
TTGCGGTTGTCGTAGTTACCTATAATAGAAAGAAGTTATTACTGGAGTTGCTAGAAAGCTTACTTGTTCAAACACGTCCAATTGATACAATTTTTATTATTGATAACAAATCTACTGATGGAACTTCTGAGTATATTCAGGATTTTTTATTAAGAGTTCCAAGCGCTAAATATTTAATACAAGAAGAAAACTTAGGCGGTTCAGGAGGGTTTTATTCAGGTGTGAAAATGGCATTTGAAGAAGGGCATGATTGGATATGGATGGTAGATGATGATGTTGAAGCCTTTCCTGATGCAATTGAAGGATTATTGTCTTACACTGATATATCTGGGTGTATTCAAGGTAGTAGATTACACGCCGATGGCAGGCCTTATTTTTGGCAGGTAAGATTTTATGAGTCAATAGGGTATTGGTTGCCTGTTCTTGGTGTGGGATTCAATAAAGATAATTTTTTTGAAACCAATACCGGTTGTTTTGAGGGAATGTTTGTCTCTAGGCGTGTTATTGAAAAGATTGGGTTTCCAGACCCTAGGTTTTTTATAACTTGGGATGATGCTATTTATGGCTGGCTGGCTTCTAAAGTAACACAAGTAATTTATGTTAATTCAGTTATTCTCAAAAGAAAAAGAGAATTAAGCAGTTTTGACTTGGGATTTAGAGATTTAAGCACCGCATCTGATCTTTATAGATATTACACAATAAAAAATCGCTTAATTGTAAGGGAATATATTAAACAATACGGTGAATATAATCGAATAGGTTTTTGTGTGGGTAGTTGGATTATATTTAGTAAAGAATTATTAAGAATAGTCTTAGTAGATCGTTCTTGGAAAAGTGTTTTAGCTATATTTAAAGGCTATAAAGACCAAAAGGATTTTGTGTCATTAGAAGAGCATATCAATGGAAAATAAAACAACCTAAAAGGTAGTAAAGAATAATGTTTTTAAAAAATGCATTTTATCTTGCTTGGATGGATACCAGAGCTAGATATAAAAAAACTCTCATTGGTCCATTATGGCTAACCATTACAAACCTCATAGGTGTATTTGGTTTAAGTATTGTTTGGGCTAATCTCTTAAATGAAGATTTGTCATCATTTGTGCCGTCATTGAGTGTGGGAATGATTATCTGGCAAATAATTGCAGTTGCAATTGGTGAAGGCCCTTCAGTTTTTAGATGGCAATCATTAATGATACGTAATGTATCCATACCGATATGGTTTTTTGTTGCACGTGCACTCTCTAGGCAAGTTATTAATTTAATACATAACTTTTTAATTGTTATTGGAGTTGTTTGGTATTTTAACGTACCTGTTCAAATAGAAACTTTGCTTTTCATACCTGGGGTTTTATTAGTCATATTTAACCTTTTTTGGATTACTTATGTATTAGCCTTACTAGGCGCAAGATTTAGAGATTTAGAGTATTTAACAACGGCCGTATTGCCATTATTATTTTTTATCAGTCCCGTTATTTTTCGTCCTGATAGGTTGCCCATTAATATGGAAATTATATGGCTTAATCCCCTAAGTTATTTTATAGAGGTTGTTCGAGCACCAATATTAGGAAAAATCCCTGATCACCAAACTTATATAGTGGTGGTGGCTCTTTTGGTCACGGGATCTATTACAGCTTATTACATGCATAAGATTTACAGTAAAAGACTAGCTTTTTGGGTATAGCAATGGCAGAAATAATTTTTGATGATGTTACCTTGCGATACTCTATTTATAGCTCAAATGCTATGTCATTACGCAGTCATTTAGTAAAAATTGCAACGGGTGGCAATATTGATCATGTGGGTAATAAAACAATTATAACCGCCCTTAAAAATGTGAGCTTTAAGTTAACCAAAGGCGATTCTGTTGGCATTATTGGCCATAATGGCGCAGGCAAAAGCACACTACTAAGAACTATAGCTGGAATATACCAACCTCAGTCTGGCACTATTACATGTACCGGAAAAATAGCTACGGTATTTGAAATTGGTGCCGGCCTTGAACCCGAGTTATCGGGTTATGACAATATCATTAATCTAGGAATGATAATGGGGTTAACTTATAAAGAAGCTAAAGCCATTATTCCAGCGATTGAAGAATTTACAGAACTAGGTGATTTTTTGCAGTTGCCGGTAAGAACTTATTCTTCAGGTATGACCATGCGGCTCATGTTTGCAGTCGCCACCTCAATCACCCCCGAAATTTTATTAATTGATGAAATGTTTGCTACCGGTGATGAAGGATTTAAAGAAAAGTGTTTAAGTCGTATAAAAGAGCTTATTGCCACCGCCCACATTTTTGTTTTTGCTTCACACGATCAACATTTGATTGAAACCTACTGTAATCGAATATTTAGATTAGAGCATGGATCGCTTGAAGAGGTCACATTAAAAGGAGAAAAACATGACATTTAATATCTTGCAAAATATTGTGATGCCAAATCTTGAGTTTGGTGCTCCTGATGAAATGTATGCACGTTTTGAAAATGATAAAGTACGAACTTCATTTGAAGAAAAAAAGTTAATATTTAAGGATGGTGGTCGAGTGTCTTTCGACACATTTTTCAATTCATTGACAATTGGAACATGGAAAAAGCATACTAAACTAAATGATTTATATTTGATTTTAAAAGGCAATGGTAAATTTGCAATTAGATTAGGGTTACACAGAATTGGACATGCTCATAAATGGCTTCAAACACAAACAATTGAGTTAAAAGAAGGAGAGCAATTCGCTATTCAATTTCAAAATTGGCCGAAAATTGAAAGTGGAATGCTTTATTTTTCGATTGAAGCAATCGGATCAGCTGATTTTAATGGTGGTTATTTTGCAACAACTACGAAGCCAAAACATGTCGTGAAGTTAGGGGTTGTAATCACGCACTTCAATAGAAAGTCCTATGTATTGCCGGCTATTGAGAGAATCAAAACGGAACTGTTAGACGATCCAAAATATAAAGAAAAAATAGAACTAGTTGTCGTTGATAATTCTCAAAATATAACGTCTGAAGAGTCTAAAGGCATCACTCTGATTCCAAATAAAAATTTAGGTGGATCTGGTGGTTTTACAAGGGGATTATTGCATCTGAAGGATTGCGGTGATTTTACTCATTGTTTATTTATGGATGATGATGCTTCGTGTGAAATAGAATCAATTCGTCGAACTTATGCTTTATTAAGTTACGGAGAAACTGATCGTTTTGCGGTTGCTGGAAGTTTGCTTAGAGAGGTTGAGCCTTACCTATTGTTTGAAAAAGGTGCTTGTTTTGATGGTTTATGTCGACCATTAAAATCAGGACTTGATATGAGACACATTAGTGATTTGCTTTTTGCAGAGTTAACGGATAAAAAACCAAATTATGGGGGGTGGTGGTTCTTTTCTTTTGCATTGGTTGATGTTGAAGAATATGCCTTTCCTTTTTTTGTAAGAGGGGATGATATTCGTTTTTCAATCGCAAATAAATTTGAACTATGCACTATGAATGGTATTGGTTGTTGGGGGGATGATTTTGCACTAAAAGCAGGACCTTTAACGTTATACCTTGATGTTCGCAATCATATGGTACATGCAATTGCGATGCTCGATAAAAGTAGGCTTTTTACTTTGAAGATAGCCTTAAAATTTGTATTTATGCAGTTGTTTTCATATAACTATTCAAGTGCTAAAGCCTGTCGTTTAGCAATGCAACATGTAATGATGGGGCCTGAGTTTTTTAAAAATAACCTAGATACTAAGGTAATTAGAGAAGAAATTGCGGCATTTTCAGCTGACGAAAAATTACAGCCAATAGACAGAGAAAACTATAATGTAGTGTATGCAAGTTTTGATAGATCTAGATCTAGAATTGGTTTTTTTATTAGATGGGTGAGTCTTAATGGATTTTTATTACCAAATTTCATGATTCGAGACGACACTATTTTTCAGCATAAAGGGTTTCGAGGCATTCTTAGAGAAATATACGGATATCGTCGCGTTTTATACGAATATGAACCCTTCGGTATTGGCTATGTCGCTGAGTATGATAGAAAAGAGTTTTTTAGAGAAGTTCTTGTATTTTCAGTAAGTGCTATCAAGTTGCTATCTAATTTTAATAAATTGAAAAAGGATTACAAAAACGAAATACCCAAAATGACTAATGAGCAATTTTGGAGAGATGTATATAGTAATAACTCTGAAGTTTAAATACTTTGTTATTTTATTGTCGAATTGATACTGTCTATTAATACCAATACATAGTAATGAAAACTTAATTGAGATAGATCAAATGAAAGGGCTTCTAACTATATTATCTTCTTGGATAAGTAAGTATGTTTTACTTGGTGTTGTTTTAGGTGTTGGTAAAAATGTTTTATTTTATTTAATAGTTACTAATATCACTTTATTTATGTTGGTTTCTCTTGGGGTTAAAAATTATTTTGATGTTCAATACGTTTTTATATTATTTATATTAATACTTTTTTACCGTTTTATCTGACAAAGATTATTACGGTTGGAAACTGGTTTCTTTATCTATTAATTAATTGGTAATGGCAAAGTTGATTACTATAGGGTACTCTTCACCCCAGCCCATCAATTGGCAGCCACTAACCCATGCCCATACATGTTTTCCGTTTGAATAAGCAGCCAATGCCGCAGCATAAAACCTATCAATGTAAACATTGTTAGGGGAAATATAGATGCGGTTGGCGTTTTGGCAATGATCAGGGTTGCTGACGTTTTGAGAAAGTTGAACGATAATAGAGCCATCGGCATCCACTTCTATATAATTTATAAATCTGTTATCGGTGGCGCCTGCCGCTATCACTAAATTAGAAAAAGAAAGTGAAATAATAAAAATTAAAGTCAATATACTTTTCATGGTTAACCCTGTCACCTTGTTTAAATTATATGTATTAATGGATTATTGCAGGAAGAAATAAAATTAAATTAAATCCGCGGTTAGCTTTAAATGAAGCATTAATGGTCAGCATATTAAACTCTTGATAATATAGTTTAGTATTTAAGTAATCTCCTAGCACTAAAATATGTAAATTATTTTTATTAGATTGCCGCAACAATACACGCCCTTCCGCCGAATAGGGGGCAATGGAAATTTTTTCCTTCCATAAATTGTCTGTTCCGTTACGAGCTAAAGCTATATTGCCATCGGTCGCGTTAAATTTCATGTTGTAAGGATAGTCGGGTGAAAAATCCCAGGCCCCTAAATAATTCCCAGGCTCAGACACCAATAAGCCAATACCTGCACCTTCGCGTGTGGCAGGCCATGTTACTCCAGTATTAGTGTAGACATCTTGTATTTTGGATGGTGTTATTTGTGCCAAATGAGCCCTAGTGCCATTATTGTAAGAATTATTATATTCTGCGTATTGATATACGCCAGTTATTGCTTTGTTGCCATCCATGGCAAGTGATACCCAAAATTCCATTTCATTTAATCTTTTTGAGTTATCTACTGGGTAGGTTTGCCAATTGACGCCATCAGTAGAATTTGCATAAATCAAATCATGGAAATAAGCTTTCGTGTATGTTTTTGCGTCTTTGCCATTTAAAATTGTTTTTTGGTATCCATTGTCGCCATAGATAATATTGTATTTCCCTGCGGCATAAATAAAATCACCAAGTCTATAGCGTGCTAGTGAGGGATAAGTGTTAACCTGCGGCAGATTAAGGAAAGAGGATATCCATGATTTGCCTCCATTATTAGTTGACACTAATTTTAGTTGGTAATTGTTTGCTGTCCAAGGTGGTGATTGTCCTTCACGGATGAAAATAGGTAGGCTCTTGGCATCTAGTTGCATTACTGTGTTCCATGCGCCAATGTCTACTAAAGATTTTTGACCGACCAATCCATTAAATACCTTGATGTAATATAAGCTTTGTTGGCTATCACTAAGGTAGGATATGTAAACATTTTTGTTTGAATCAATGGCGATGTGGCTGGATATGCTACTTCTCAAACCATCGTTTGATATTATAGTCTCATTTTGCCAAATGCCACCTATTCGCCGTTGGTAACCAATAATGTCGGGGCCGGTGGTTGTGGGGCGCGAGTATACTACATGCACATCATCATTAATGTCTACCGCCATATCGTAGGAATAAATACGTTGGTCGAATGTGCCGGGAGAGGCAAATACCATTTTTTGATCAATAGGGTTGACCAATGCAAATGAATCGTCAATTGATCCAAAAAAAGAGAGTGTCAAAATAAGATAAGTCTTCAACTTTATTTTATAAAGCCAATTACTTATCATACATAAACTATTAAGTTAGGGAGTGTAATTGCTAAATGCATAGTTTTTTATATGTACTTTGAAAGTATTGATTATTTAAATCGTGTAAAGAATTCAACCTACGTTTTTATGCTAATGAGCATCATAATAATATCTAATGTACTTATAACGCAATATATTTAAACTCGATGTTCAATTTTTAATTATTAAAAGTCAATTGGAAAACAGATCGGCCAATTAATGTTAAAATCACAAGTATTTCAGCATACTAATCGATGTGCGAACTGACTCACTTTATCAATGACGTTTGTCGATGATCTTGATTCGGCGCTGAAAAAATTAAACCCGTTATCAAGCTGATTTAACTTCAGTGGTCTTCGCTGGGGTTTTGTTTGAGGGGAGCATTTTTGACCAATTCGTAAAGGTCTCATTAAATTATAACTATAACTATATGAAAAAAATTTCTTGTGTTGGCGCTGGTTTTACTGGAGCCGTCATAGCTAATAAATTAGCTAATTTAGGTTATCAAGTGACTGTGTTTGATACACGTAACCATTTAGCCGGAAATTGTCATACTGAACGAGATTCTGCTACTGATGTGATGGTACATGTTTATGGTCCACATATCTTTCATACGAGTAATGAAATTGTTTGGAATTATATTCAGCAGTTTGATGAGTTTATGCCTTTTATTAATCGGGTTAAGGCGCTTTATAACGAGCGTGTTTATTCTTTACCCATTAACCTAATGACCATTAATGCTTTTTTTGGTAAAACGCTATCGCCTAAAACGGCGGCTGAATTTATGGAAACACTGGGTGATAAGTCTATAGTTGATCCGCAAACATTTGAAGACCAGGCCTTACGTTTTGTTGGAAAAGACTTGTATGAAGCTTTTTTTAAGGGATACACTCAAAAGCAATGGGGTTTACATCCATCTGAATTGCCTGCCAGTATTTTAAAACGATTACCTGTTCGATTTAATTATGACGATAATTATTATGCGAGTAAATTTCAAGGTATCCCAAAAAATGGCTATAGTTATATTGTAGAGAAGATGCTTGATCATTCCAATATAACGGTTCGTTTAAATACACCTTTTAAGCGAGAAATGGCAGATAGTTATGATCATGTGTTTTATAGCGGCCCCATAGATGCATGGTTTTCTTATGGTGAGGGGCGCTTGGGATATAGAACTTTAGATTTTGAAGTTGAACGTCATGAGGGTGATTATCAAGGAAATGCGGTTATTAATTATTGTAATGAGACTGTACCCTATACAAGAATATCAGAGCATAAACATTTTGCGCCTTGGGAACAGCATGAAAAAACATTGATTTATAAGGAATATAGTCGACTTTGTGATGAAGGTGATACGCCTTATTACCCCATTCGTTTAGTAAAAGATAAATCATTGTTAACTCGGTATGTTGAGTTAGCAAAAAATGAAAATAATATTACTTTTGTAGGGCGATTAGGCACCTATCGTTATTTAGATATGCATGTAACTATCGCTGAGGCAATGGAAGTGGCCGAGTTGTATGTCAATGCACAATCAAATTTATTAAAAATGCCTGCTTTTGTTGTCGATCCATTAGTTTAGTATGCGATAAAGTATTTACCCCATCTATACATAACAAATGCGCTTAACAAACTTTGAAATCAATAGTATAAAACAATCTGCCATAGATATTTTTGGCGCAGACGTTCAGGTGTCTTTGTTTGGTAGTCGAGTAGATGATACTAAAAAGGGTGGGGATATCGATTTGTATATCAAAACTAAAATGGGTAATGAGCTAACGCATAAAATTAAGTTTCTAGTAGCACTTGAGCAAAAGTTGGGTGAACAAAAAATCGATGTTGTCATTGCTGAAGATCAAAGTCGATTAATAGAACAACAAGCTACGCTACATGGGATTCGTTTATGATTAATCGAAGAATGGAAAAGCTTATTACAGAATGCGATAAGCATCTGCAAAGAATGAGCTATGCCTATACAAAAATGACATTATTTATGCCATTAGATATAAGTCGATATCAGCAACTTTCTGATGATGAAGTTGAGCAGATTGGCTTAATAGAAGACAAAAA
>CAIQNQ010000038.1 GCA_903873165.1 uncultured Methylococcaceae bacterium
ACTTACTTCCATAAAGCGAATATTGCAACGGTGCTTACCACCACTTATTTCCGCAAAGCAATGGATCGATTTATCTAAATCAAGTCTAATCAGTTGATAGGGTTGATTTTGATCTAAAGCAATTTGATAAAAACCTGCTAGCGCAGTTTCTGATTTTGGACTGCAGCTATTACGGATGGAATTAAGGATATAGGTTAGGGCAGTGTTAATATTAATAAAAGGCCGGAACCAATTTTCTAAGTCTTTTACTTTATCTTTTTCACTCTGCGTAAGCCAATAATGAAATTCTGGTAGATCAAAAGAACAGCTTCCGCCAGGAATAGAACTGCGTTGGGCAATGCTTTGTAGCATACTATTGTCAATGTTACCAAAAACCTTTTTCTCTGTCATGCCATGCAGTTTTTTTGTTATTTCATCGACTTGATCAAGTATGCCTTGCAGCTTTTCTTTATTAACGCCTTCATTGTTGGCTATTTTTTTTAACACCGTGTTTTGACGGGTTAATTCTTTTAATACTTCGGATCTTAGATCAGTACGTTTAAAGATAGAAATAATATCAAGTAAAACACTGATAGCCGCGCGTTTGTCATTAATATCAGGATTAGCTGCGAAATGAATAAATTGATTGAATAGATGTTCGAGTCTTATGAATATGCGTATTTTTTCATTGAGTGGAAATTCATAAGTAATGGTGTTATTCACAGACAAAACGATCCTAGTGAGAGCTGATTGAAAGGTACAAATTGTGCAGTTTTTTAACATCTTCTGCAAGTTTATCGTGTGTTTCAGTATTATTTATTAAATCATCAGCATGACTAATTCTGTAGTCTCTTGATACTTGGCTGTTAATGAAGGATTTTATAATTTTAATGGTCATGCCGTCGCGTTTTAAGAGCCTATTAATTTGTTCTTCTTCTGTACAGTCAATCACTAAAACTCTATCGACTAAATCAGTCATTTTTGTTTCAAAAAGCAAGGGGATACTAATAATACAGTAAGCCTGATTTAATAAATTGATTTCTGTAGTTATCTTTTCATAGATAAGGGGGTGTAGTAAGTTTTCTAATGTGGCTTTTTGCTGAGGATCATTGAGAATAATTTCTCTTAGGATGCTTCTATTCAGTGAACCGTCAACTTGGAGTATTGAAGCACCAAAAAGTTCCGTAAGTTTTAGTAGTGCTGGTTGACCAATAGCGACTAATTCGTGAGCGATAATATCGGCATCAATAATTGGAATCTGCCATTGCCTAAATATATCTGCAACCGTTGACTTGCCGCACCCAATTCCACCGGTTAAACCCACTTTTAGCATACGTTTATAACCCAAAAGCAGAGAAATAAAAATCGTTCAGTTCACGTCCCCATAAAAGTGCCAGCCAGCCTGCAACCGCTAAATAAGGTCCAAATGGAAATGGAGAGGAGGGTTCGCGTTTATTAAGAGAGATCATAATCAGCCCTATTAGCGTGCCCACTAAAGAAGACAGTAGAATGATAAGCGGCAAGTAATGCCAGCCTAACCAGCCGCCAAACACGGCTAAGAGTTTAAAGTCACCGTGACCCATACCGTCCTTTCCGGTGAGTAATTTAAAGCCATGGAACACACACCATAGACTCAGATAGCCAGAAATTGCACCGATGATACTGTTAGTGCCGTTGCTAAAAAGATTAAAAACACTTAAAAATAAGCCTAACCAAAGTAGAGGCTGTGTGATATTGTCAGGTAATATTTGATGGTCAATATCAATAAAGCTTAGGGCAATAAGTGCCCAAGTTAATACAAGTGCAAAAAAAGTGTGTGATGAATAACCAAAATGCTGTGCAACAACAATCGATAATACAGCCGTTAATACTTCTATAACAGGGTATCTTAAGGGAATGTTAGTTTTACAACTGGCGCAGCGACCCTGCAAAAAAATATAACTAATAACGGGGATATTTTGGTGGGGTTTAATATCGGCGTTACAGTGTGGGCAATGTGAGTGCGGGACTGCTAAATTGAACGCCTTTTTTGGGTGAGTGTCTTCAGGGGACATTTGCAAGTATTCTAAACATTCAGATCGCCAATCATTTTGCAGCATAATAGGTAAACGATAGATAACCACATTAAGAAAGCTCCCTATCATTAAGCTGATTAACCCGATAAATATTATAAATAGGTAGGGGGTATTAAGTAGGCTATCGAGTGTTTGCAACATGTTAGATTTATAAAATAAATAGGCTGGGTAAGTGTATTATATGAAGTATAACATAATGTTCTAAATGCTTTGTTGATCATGTAATTAGCCGATTTATTAGTTATAGTCTAACCAATGACAGTGCCCATTTGGAAAATGGGTAGATACATGGCAACCACTAATCCACCAATTAATAGTCCTAAGATAACCATAATGACAGGCTCTATTAAACTACCTAAGTTATCCGTTAAATTATCGACCTCTGCTTCGTAAAAATCGGCAATTTTAGTTAGCATAGTATCAAGAGAGCCAGATTCTTCTCCTATGGCAATCATTTGTTGCACAAAGGACGGAAATAAACGCGTTTTTTGCATGGCATATTGTAGTCTGTGCCCCGTCGCTACATCTTCTCGCATGGATAATACGGCCATATAATACACATGGTTTCCACAGATACCTGCAACTGATTGTAGTGCATCAACAATAGGGATGCCTGCGCAAGATAAAGTGGCTAAAGTGCGAGAAAACCGAGCAATGATAGATTTATGTAATAACAAGCCAATAACAGGTAACTTTAAAAGTATTCTATCTAATAAATAATTGAATGGTTTATGTTTTTTCTTAGCATAGTAAAAGGCATAGCCACAAAATAATATAATAGTGATGATGATCCACCAATCCTTGATAACCCATTCAGACAAAGTTACAACCCATTGCGTGAATAAAGGCAAATCTGCGCCAAAACTTTTATACATGTCTTCAAATATAGGCACTACAAAGACCAATAGTATGGTGGTGACAATTAATGCAATAATTAAAACAGTTAATGGATAAATTAAGGCTTTTTTAATTTTTTTGTTTAATTGTTCAGTTTTTTCCCGGTAACTGGCTATTTTTGTCAGTAGTGGCTCAAGTATCCCAGCATTTTCTCCCGCTTCAATTAGATTGCAAACTAAATGATCAAAATATTGAGGAAATTTATTAAAACTTTCCGCTAAGGTACCTCCAACCAGAATATCTTCCTTAATGGCAGATAAAAGTGTTTGCATGCCTGGGTTTGCATGGCCTTGTCCAATAACGCCCAAAGCTTGTACTAATGGAATCCCCGCATTGAGTAATGTGCTTAATTGTCGAAAGAATATTGCAATTTCACTCGAATTAATGCTGGTAAAATTGATAGTGAATAGCGGTTTTGACTTTAGAGCAATATGTGAAACTTGATAGCCTTTTATTCTTAGCTCTATTTTGGCAAGTACCAAGCTTTTGGCATTAATAACGCCTTCGTGTATTTTTTGATTGTTATCAGTGCCTTTCCAGTTAAAGTCATAATAATTGTCTTTAATTAATGGCGACATTGTTAGCTTTTCTCTTTAGTAATACGGTCTATCTCTTCTAAACTGGTGATGCCTAATCTAACTTTATTTAACCCCGATGTTCTTAAGGTATGAATACCTTCTAAGTCAGCTAATGCACTAATTTGTTCGGCATTACCATTGTCTAAGATTAAATTACGCATATTATCGCTTAAGGGCATTAATTGAAAAATACCCACTCGGCCTTTGTATCCTGATTTGCAGTTATCACAGCCAACTGGCCCAAATAGTTTAAGGTCTTGCATTTCAGCTTTAGTAAAGCCAAAGGTTAGTAATGTCGCTTCGGGTAACTGAATAAGTTTTTTGCATAATGGACATAAACATCGGACTAAGCGTTGTGCCATGATTAATAGTATTGCAGAGGCGACATTGTAGGGTTCGATGCCCATTTGTAAGAGTCTATTCAGGGTCTGAGGTGCATCATTGGTATGTAAAGTAGACAGTACTAAGTGACCTGTTTGGGCGGCTTTCACAGCAATATCGGCCGTTTCGAAATCTCTAATTTCACCGACCATAATTACATCAGGGTCTTGGCGTAGAAACGACCTTAAAGCGGTAGCGAAAGTTAAACCGGTTTTTAAATTAACATGCACTTGATTAATGCCCTCAACCGTTATTTCAACAGGATCTTCCACTGTACAAATATTGCGTTCAATATGGTTAAGCAGTTTTAATGCAGTATACAAAGTAATTGTTTTGCCACTTCCAGTGGGGCCGGTTACTAAAATCATGCCGTAGGGTTTATTGATAGCCTCCATAAACACCTGCTCTTGTTCAGGTTCAAAGCCTAAATCCTTGATACTTATTTCTGTCTTGTTGGGATCTAAAATACGCAGAACCATTTTTTCTCCGAATAGAGTGGGGCAACAACTGACTCTAAAATCAATGGGATATATGTTATTCAAGCTTACTTTAATGCGACCATCTTGTGGGACACGGTGCTCAGAAATATTCATTTTAGCCATCACCTTGATTCTTGAAATGATTCTATTACTTATGCTGAGAGGTGGTCGTGCATACTGATATAACATGCCATCCGTTCTAAAGCGGATACGGAAATATTTTTCATAAGGTTCAAGGTGAATATCAGAGGCACCTTTATTAATGGCATCTGTTAAGGTTTTATTAACAAAACTGACGATGGGCGTGTCGTCAATATCGTCAGAAGTATCTTCATGAGCCTCAGTGGTGTCGACATTGTCATGCTCTTTTTCAAGTAACTGTATGGACTCCTTATCACTCGCTTCCATACACATATCAATAGCTTTAGCTAACTTATTTTGTTCTACCAAAATGACTTCTGGATGTAATTGGCTATGAAATTTAATTTCATCTAATACGGATACTGCAGCTGGATCTGACAGTGCTATATATAGGGTGTTGCCTCTTAAAAATAGTGGTAGGGTATTGTGTTTGCGAATGAGTTTTTCATTCAGTAGATATAAGGGTAATTGCTTTAAGTCTAAAGCGTTCAAATCTATAAAAGGTAAGCCGTATTCTATAGCCGCTTTAGAGGCTACATCTTGAGCATCAGCCAAATGATTTACGATAAGGTAGTGGAGTAAAGTCAGCTGCATTTTAGTAGCTGCTACAATATATTTATGGGCTGCAATGTCATTAATTTGTTGACTAGCCAGTAAAAAATGTTCAAAACCTGTTAATTGATAATCTTCGGTCGCAGCATTAGGCATAAGATTATCAACTTATAAAAGTGCATCGGTTAACTCTTTAAGGACAGACTCGTCATGCGTTTATCTGCGTAAGGCATATTTAAATTAGAGGCACTAACAAATAGCGTATGTAGTATAGCGGGTTTTGTTTAATGGACTCGTTTTATCTCATCATCAGGATAATAAATTTATATCTTTACGCAATGCGCAGCTTTTTGAGGCTTTGGTTGAGATTTAAATGATGAGCATCGCGTAGTTATGTTCTTGCTAAAAAGCACATAGACATGTGAAAAATGCGTATACGCACGATAGAAATGCGAGGTCTCATTTCTTCAGTTGCGGGTCATATATTACTACGTTTGGTAAAAGTCTCAAAAAAATCAGGACTCATTTGGTCAATGTGAGGTCACAATCGGTAGAGTTGTATGCGGCTCAGCCGAATGTGTGGGCGCAATTGGAAAAGTCGCATACGCATAGGACAAATGAGTGGGTGCAATTGGCAAGTGTGACGGCTGTTTTTGAGAAAAACTGGGCGCATGTTACAAGGTATAATAAGGATTGTTTAAATATAAGCTATTGTTATTAATGAAAATATAAGCATTGATGCTAAAGCCAGAATACGGTATCGTAATGTCTAAATAGTCGATCCTGAAAATAGATTTTAAGTCGAAATATCAAAGCGGATTAAAGTGATTGATAAAATGAAACAAACTTAGTGGTATGATAAAATATCAGATTTTATAAGCCTTACTTATTAACGATATGTTTTTAAAAGATTTTTATAATACCCAAGAGGAAGGCATCATGATTGCCTCCACCCAAGCAAGCACCTTCGCTAAAGAAATAGCCCATGATTTCAATCCATTACACGATGTAGATGCTAAACGCTTCTGCGTTCCTGGGGATTTATTGTTTTCTCTCGCCTTAGAGAAATATGGTCTTAGCCAACAGATGCACTTTACCTTTGCTGGCATGGTGGGTCATGATGTGTTATTAAAGTTTCCGGATACTGACGCAAAACAAATTGATATTAATGACAAACAAGGTAAGACCTATTTACAAGTCGAGCGCTCAGGAGAAGTGAGTCGTGATAATGGCTTAATAGAAAGCTTTATACGTGATTATGTGGCATTCTCTGGGCAAAACTTCCCTTATGTATTGGTGCCTTTGTTAGAACGCGAAAAAGTGATGTTTAGCTTAAGTCGACCGCTCGTTATCTATGAAAGCATGACCTTAACATTTGATCATCTTGATTTTAAACAAGCGTCCGTAGAAATGTTAGAACCTACAATAGAAGTGGACGGCAAACGCGCTACCGCTTTTTTATACTTTCAAATGAATGCTGATGACAAGTCAGTGGGTAAAGGCTTTAAAAAAATTGCGATTAGCGTCCCTAGTGCTTATGAAGCAGAACCCATGCAAGCCTTTGTGGACGAATACCTCAATAGAAAACACACTTATTTAGGCGTGTAATTTAATTCGGCAAACCAATCTGTTAACTCATGCGAGTCGCCTAAAGCACTTAGGCGACGATCAACCGTATCATGATTTCCCCATACCACATCGGCTAAAGCACCTTGCTCTTCCTCCGCTTTAATAGCTTCACAATACAACCCTAAATCTCGTTGCACATAAAAACCATAAGTCCGACAAGCCACGGGGCGATACTCATAAACGCTACAAGCACCTACATTTTGATCTAACATAGGACAAACGATGGGACGAGTCGATTGCTCAGTGAGCGCCGCCATCTTTTGACTTACTTCTAAAAATTGTTCTTTAGATAAAGCCAGTAAACCGACTTTTAATAAATCCCACTCAGCCTCAGTAAGACGAGGGATCTCAGCAAGTCGCCGACAACACAAATCACAGCCCATACGACACAACCAATCAACATGATTGGCACGGATATCCTCCACTCGGGCATCGATAGTGTCATGAAGATTAACAAGTTGATTCATGCTTAGTTTTTAATGCCCACACCCTTATGTAACATTAACAGGCTAAAAAATACCGCCATAACAATAAATCCAATCGTAATCAGGTAGGCAAACTCGATATTGACGTCACTGACCCCAATCAAACCATACCGAAAAGTATTAACCATGTATAGAATCGGATTCCCTTTAGAAATAGTTTGCCAAATCTCCGGTAACATACCCACAGAATAAAACACGCCACCTAAGTAACTCAAGGGTGTTAAGACAAAATTAGGGATAATAGAAATATCATCAAAACTTTCTGCCAATATGGCGTTGATAAAACCCGCCAAGGCAAATAAAACGGCCGTTAAAAAGGCAATGCTCAGGGTAATAAAAATATTTTGTACTGCTATTGAGGTAAATAACAGGGATATCAAAGTTACTACAATGCCCACTAATAAACCTCTGATGACACCACCACTGATATAGCCCGCCAATATCACCCAGTTAGGCACGGGCGCTACTAATAACTCTTCAATATTGCGCTGAAACTTAGTTGAATAGAAAGACGAAACCACATTGGCATAGGAGTGACTAATCACCGACATTAATATGATACCGGGCACGATATAATCCATATAACTAGCACCTTCAATAGTCCCTATTCTGGAGCCAATCAATTTACCAAATATCAAGAAATACAAGGCAGTGGTAATAGCAGGAGGTAATAAAGTCTGTGGCCAGATTCTAACAAAGCGCACAATTTCTTTTACTACAATGGTTCTTAGCGGAATTAAAACATTCATGAATGATTACCCTCAGCAGAGGAATCAATAAGATCCATAAAGAGTTGTTCTAATCGATTACTTTTATTTTTTAAACTCACGACTCTTATATTTAGGCGACTTAACTCATTAAACAAGGCGTTTAAACCGATGGCTTTGGGCACGGTGACATTCAACACTTTATCGGTGACGCTGTCTATTTGATAACCCGCAATATCAGGTAGTGTTAGCAAAGGTTCCGCTAAATCTAAGACAAAATGATCAACATGTAATCTGGCTAACAAACTAGCCATGTCGGTATTTTCAACAATATTCCCTTGATCAATAATGGCAATATTACGACACAAACTTTCGGCTTCCTCCAAATAATGGGTCGTTAAGATAATAGTCGTGCCATTATCATTGAGGGTTTGCATCATCTTCCACATGGAGCGTCTAATTTCGATATCCACGCCCGCAGTGGGTTCATCTAAGATAAGTAGTTTAGGCTCATGCACCATGGCTCTTGCAATCATAACGCGACGCTTCATACCACCTGATAAACGTCTGGAAACAGTATCTCGCTTGTCCCATAAATCCATTTGTTTTAAGCAGATTTCTGTTCTTTCGATAGCCCGCTGCCTAGGAATACCGTAATAGCCAGCCTGATTAAAAACAATGCTTCTAACGGTATCAAATTGATTAAAGTTAACTTCTTGAGGTACAACCCCCAAACAACATTTAGCATTCGCTCGATCCGTATTTAAATCATGACCAAAAATACTGACTTGACCGCTGCTACTATTGACCAATGAACTAATAATACCAATAGCAGTAGATTTACCAGCACCATTAGGTCCTAATAAAGCAAAGAAATCACCTTCAGCTACATCAAGATCAATGCCTTTTAAGGCTTCAAAACCATTATTGTAAGTTTTTCGCAATTTTCGTATCGATAATGCATTCATATTGAAACTAACACTTAACGGGAACCCATAAATAAGTTAAATTAGACAGACCGTGGCTGCAGGCCACGCTAAAATGAACAAATTTTAACAGATATTAACTCGCTTAGTAGACAAAACTGGATAACCCGTGCCTATAAATCCACCTGAAATGGTTGCCGCTGTAGACCTTGGCTCTAATAGCTTTCACATGATCGTTTGCAGTTTAAAAGACGGCGTTCCGCAAACAATTGATCGTTTAAGAGAAATGGTTAGACTCGCCTCAGGGCTTGATGAAAACAAAACCTTGGACGAAGCAACTCAACAAAGAGCGCTCGCTTGTTTAGAACGTTTTGGTCAACGCATTAGAAACTTTCCCGAAGGCAGTGTCCGAATTGTGGGTACCAATACCCTAAGAATGGCGTCAAATGCCGCAGAGTTTTTAATTAAAGCAGAAAAAGCTTTAAATCATCCGATTGATATTATTTCTGGTATAGAAGAAGCTCGTCTGATTTATATAGGGGTTTCTTACAGCCTAAGTAGCAACGCAAACTTACGCTTAGTGATGGATATTGGTGGTGGCAGTACTGAATATATTATTGGTACTGGTCAAGATCCAAAAGAGAAAGAAAGCTTGAATATGGGCTGTGTCACAGTCAGCAATCTATTTTTTAAAGACGGTCATTTATCAAAAGATGCCTTTACACAGGCTACGCTTTTTGCAGAACAAAAGTTAGAACCTTTTCAAAGAAAGTTTCATCGCCAAAATTGGGATGAAGCCATCGGAGCCTCTGGTAGTTTACGATCAATTGCTAAAGTATTGTTAGCTAAAAATTGGAGTAACAATGGCATTACTCGACAAGGCTTAGATAAATTAGTGGCACACTTAACACAATGTACACATATTAACGAACTCAATTTACCTGATCTTGACCCAGAGCGTTTACCCGTTTTTCCTGGTGGCGTTGCCATTGTGTATGCTACTTTTAAAAGCTTAGGTATTGAGCAAATGACCGTGGCAGAAGGCGCTTTAAGAGAAGGACTTATACAAGATTTATTAGGTCGTATCTATGATGCAGACATGCGCTCAATGACTGTACACGCCCTAACGGAGCGCTATCATACCGATAAAAAACACGCCACCAGAATAAAAAACACCTTGCAAGTTTTATTAACCCAATTAAAACAGAATTGTCATTGGGCAATGAATGAAAACTGTGTTCAGTTCTTATTCTGGGCAGCTGATTTGCATGAAATTGGTATAGATATTGCCCACAGTCAATATCATAAACACAGTGCTTATATTATTGAGAATGGTGATTTAGCGGGTTTCTCTAAACAAGATCAACTCATCTTATCTAGAATAGTCAGATTTCATAGACGAAAGTTAAGTGCATTATCGTTTGATGAACTGCCTTCACCTTGGCCTCAAATAGCACCTTATCTTGCAATCATCTTAAGATTAGCTGTGCTGCTGCATCGAAATCGTTACGATCTTGATTTACCAGACTTTAAAATTAGTATTTTAAAAACCAAGATTTATCTTCAATTTCCCGATAAATGGTTGGAACACTCACCTTTATCTCATGCTGACTTAATTCAAGAAGCTAATTACATTAAGACAGCTGGTTTTAAATTAGATTTTATTTAAATCAGTATCGATGAAAATCATACTAAGGATCTTTTTATATACGCTTGCTTCCTTAGTATTTTTATGTGTACTTATTGTTTTCTTTGGCGTGAGTAATACGCCTGATGTCCCAGTTGACTGGAAACTAAGCCCTGATGATGTGCTTCGTGCGCAAAAAATCTTACATGAAGGCGCTAAGACAAAGCCAAATGAAATAGGCACTATAGAATTGAGTCAAGCGGATCTAAGTCTTGCCACTAATTATTTGTTAAACCGATATACAAAAGGTGCCGCAAAAATCGAACTGAAAAATAAAGCCGTTCGATTTACGGTGACCATTGCCTTACCGCAAAACATAATTTTGGGTCATTATGTGAATATCAGTTTTAAATTGGGTAATGAACAACCAACCTACCGCCCAAGACTTACTAAATTTAAAGCCGGCGCCCTGTTATTACCTGCAAAATTTGCCGCCTTTATTATCGATACCATCATTCATAATACGCACTTAAATGATTACTTTATTCTTGCCACTCGTCCCCTAAAATCCGTCGATATCAATGAACAAAGAGTCATTATTTCGTATTTTTCCAGTAAAGAAACTCGGATTCATGCCGGCAATATGATGACGCATAGTATAGAGACACCAGAGCTTAATATTTATCAATTAAAAATTAACGAAATCGTCAGTAAGCATGACCCCGTCTGGCGACTTTCTTTAGCAGACCTATTAAGACCGACTTTTAAGTTAGCCTTAGAAAGGTCTTCTCTGGAAACTGCAATTGACGAGAATAAATTGGCCATCAATGCAGTCAATAATTATGTTAATCACAAAGAACCAAAAGCATTCTTAACACCCACCCCATTAAAAAACTCGAATACCTACTACCCAACCTATTTATATAAAAGAACGGATTTAGCCCAGCACTTTATTAGTTCTGCGACTATTACAGCGACACTTAACCGCGAAGTTTCAAAAGTAATGGGCGAAGAAAAAGAATTAAGTGACGCGAATGGTGGTTCTGGCTTTAGTTTTATTGACTTGACCGCTGACAAAGCAGGCACTCGATTTGGAGAATTAGCTACATCATCTCCAGAAAATGCCCGTAAAGCCCAAAAAATCATGGCAGAAATTAAAGATTATATTGATTTTATGCCAGACCCAAGAGATCTTCCAGAGCATATAAATGATGCTGAATTTAAAGCCCGCTATGAATCTATAGATAGTGCAGTTTATCAAGAACTCTCAAAAGAAATTGATAATCGGATTTCAAAAATACCTTTGTACCAAGAATAATCTCACTTAATTCAAAAGCCAGATTGTTTATACATTTGGCTCTAACTTCATTATTTTTGATTACCAAGAGACTATGTTAAGTTTCTTACTATTGAAATACCACGTGTAATACGTTTAATCCAATTGTTATTGACTTGTCACATGACTGCAATATCACTGTAATAAATAACAAATACTATGTAAAAGACTCAACAATTTATCTATGTATAAACGTAACTGAATTGTTTAACAAACTGCCAGACATTTAACTAAATAATCGTTTAACTTTATATAGAAACTTATGAAAATTAGCACTATTAAATCAGCGAGCTTAATCGCTACTGTAATGCTTGCGGCTACTACGCAAGCACGCGCAAGTATCATCATTTCTGAAGTAGATCCTAATGGGAGTGCTAACACTTCTTATAGCGCTGATTGGTTTGAATTAACTAATACTGACCTAGTCAACGCGGTTGATATTACGGGTTGGAAAATGGACGATAATTCAAGTACATTCGCAAGTCCTGCACCAGGTAGTGCTGTAGCTTTACGTGGAATTACAAGTATTGCTCCCGGTCAAACAGTGGTGTTTGTAGAAGGAACGACTACGGGGCAATCAACTGCCGTAAGTCCTGCCCTCCCTAATGACGATGCCTCAATTGATAGTCGATTTAAAGCAGCTTGGTTTGGTTCTAACATTCCAACCGGTTTTATAATCGGTAACTACGGTGGTTCTGGCGTAGGTTTAAGTGCAACTGCTGATGCCGTTAATATTTTTAATGCAGCAGGTACTGTAGTCACTCGCGTCGATTTTGGTGTAACAACACTTACGGGTGGAACACTTGATAATGCTGTTGGATTAAGTGGTAATGTAAGTATTTCAACGAAAAGTATAGTTGGAACCAATGGTGCCTTTACCTCTGTAACTGGCGGTGAAATCGGTTCACCTGGTTTAATCACTACAAGTGCAGTACCAGTACCAGCTGCAGTCTGGTTGTTTTTAACGGGATTTATGGGCTTTTTAGGTTTAAATCGTAAACGTAAAACAGTTTAAGTCATATTAAGTTTAAATAGGCGATCTCCAGATCGCCTTTTTTATACCTTAAACAACAGATCCTTATGCTTTGATACTGATAATTTTAAAGTGACATCCTATAAGGTGCACTATTTATTATCAACAATACAAGCCCATACTTTTATCTTGAAATTACCATGTTAAAAAAAATATTAATTAGTTCGATCAGTTCAATTTTGTTAAGCACCAGTGCTCATGCTGCTATTACTAGTGGTCAATTAATTGCCATCGGTAGTTTAAATGGCAGTTCTGCAGGAGTTAATGCTGATTTATCGGGTTTGACCAACACTCTAGAAAATGGTGTAGCGGCTAACTTTTTGGGTGGTTTAGGCTCTGGGGTTGCGTATGCGGGTGGCAATACTTTTATAGCCGTCCCAGATAGAGGTCCCAATGCAACCGTTTATAACTCGGCTGTTGATGATACATCTTCATATATTTCGCGTTTTCATACCATTAGCATGGATTTAGTTGCCAATACCTCAGGAAGTGGCTATGCCTATAACCTGACGCCAACACTGACCTCAACCACTTTATTATCCAGCGCAACGGCACTTAATTACGGTACTGGAGCTGGCTTAGGTAATAAAATTGATGGAATTACGCCTATCGGTTCGGGTGCGCCTGCTTTAAACACCACTAATAATACTTACTATTTTACAGGACGTTCTGACAATTATGGTTCTGCTAATCCTATTACTGGTGTAACAGATTCTACTTCTGCAAACCCAAGTAATGGTCGTTATGATCCAGAAGGCGTTCGAGTTTCAAATGATGGCTTAAGCGTATTCGTATCGGATGAATACGGCCCTTATGTCAATCAATTTAATCGTATTACCGGTGAGCGCATTAAATCATTTGCTTTACCAGCAAACTTAGCAATTGCCAATCAATCCCCTGTAGGTAACACAGAAATTGCTAATAACCCTAGTGGTCGGGTCACTAACAAAGGTATGGAAGGTTTAGCGATTACGCCAGATGGAAGCACCTTAGTGGGTATTATGCAAGCCCCTTTGGCTCAGGATGTTAAGGCTAGTGGTAATACACGAATTGTGACTATCGACATTGCCACTGGTATCACACACGAATATGCTTATCACTTAACAACTGGCTCAGGTGTTAGTGAAATTGTAGCTATCAATAACCACGAGTTTTTAGTCGATGAACGTGATGGTAACGGCTTAGGTGCGGGTAATACAGCATCAGTAAAATCATTATTTAAAATTGATTTAGCGGGTGCCACAGATGTGACTAACTTTTCTACAACGGGTTCTGCAGCTGATAAAACGGCCTTGACCAATGCAGCTGTAACTAAAACTTTATTTTTAGATATGGTCTCTACGTTAAACGCTAATGGTATTACCAGTGCAAATATTCCGTCAAAAATAGAAGGGGTTGCTTTTGGCCCTGATATTACTGACAATGGCGCTTTATTTCATACTTTATACGTAGGTAATGATAATGATTTTGTCCCAGGAACATCAGGTACTAATCAGTTTTATGTATTTGCCGTGGGTAGTAACGCACTAAATTATCAAGCCCAACAATTCTCTGCGGTTCCTGTACCCGCAGCGGCATGGTTGTTTTTAACGGGTTTAATGGGCTTTTTAGGTTTAAATCGTAAACGTAAAGCAGCTTAATTAAATCAAGATTAAAAAAGGCGGCCCTAGGGTCGTCTTTTTTTATGTCTAAATTTGGCAATAAACTTATGCACTATTACTTGATACCAATCTAATAACTCTCGGACGCCTCAGTTCTCTGCATGAGCCAGTATAGTTTATTCAGTTACATAGAAGGTCATAATGATCCTCTTTTAAACAAGGATAGTGCTTGTAAGAAATGAAATATTAAGCGCGATTTAAATTGCCCTATAATTAATCCAAATTAATCTACTTTTCTCACCAATTAACTCACCCTCTTCACGCCCCTCTGCAGAAACTTCTTGATAAAAGCGGGTTTGTTTTAATTCAACTTCATATAAAGATAACATCTTTCTAATTTCCTCGCGGCTTAAGTGCGGTAACTTAATCGATTTTATCCAGTCGATCCGCTAGTTCTTTGGCTAGGGTTATTGTCTGTTGTTTATCACTGGCAATCAAGCGAATAAATTCGAGTATGGGTGATAAGTCCGTGCGGTTTTGATAATCTTCCAGATACATGAAGCCGTTAGGTTTAGATTATGTTTAGCTCAGTATTAAGAAGTCATTGCTATGGATGTATTAACAGCGTAAATAATATCTGAATTAAATTGATTTAGGTGTTGACACGAAATATATAATCGACTATTTATTACGCAAACCAGCACACCGTTATTTCGTTTTATCGCAACACCGCTTTACCGTAAGACTGTTATATCTAAACAAACTGAGCATAGCATCATTAACTGTTAACGCATCAAAGGAAATAATTATGAACACCAGAATATTAGCAACCATTGCAATAGGTTTTAGTTTTACCACAACCGTGCAAGCCGCTTTAGTGGCACGAGGCACGGATATGGTATATGACGATGTCAACAACATCACTTGGGCGGCTGACGCCAACTTGTTTCAAACCCAAGCAGCGAGTAATCCGAATTTGGTCAGTCAGATTATCGCGGCGAATGGCGGGGTAATTCATGATACGCCGAATGCTTATGATACTGTGCCAAACAGCGGCGTTTACTCTCTCACCTCAGCAGACTTTAATACCAGTAGCGGCGCCATGACGTGGTGGGGTGCCCAAGCGTGGGCCAACAATTTAAGTTTAGGGGGTTATACAGATTGGACATTACCCACGACTGCAGATGCAGCGAACCCAAATAATGTTGGCTATAACATTACTACCAGCCAACTGGGGGATTTGTTTTATAACCAACTCGGTGGTGTCGCAGGTACTTCAATTACCATAACGCATAATGCCAATTACAATCTATTTTCTAACGTGCAGAACCCTGCGTACTGGTCGAGTAGTGAGTATGCGCCCAATCCACACTACGCGTGGTACTTCTATACCAACTCTGGCTACCAGTACAACTACGACTACGGTAAGATTCTCCAGCTCTACGCATGGGCTGTTCGCCCGGGCGATGTTGCCGCCGTTCCGCTCCCCGGTGCAATCTGGTTATTCCTGTCTGGGCTGATCGGTTTTATGGGTATAAAGCGTCGCGGACACATCGGGTAATTGGATACTTTGGGTTATTGGGTGCTTTTGAGGGGGTGTACCGCAAGGGTACTCCCCTTGGTCGCAAGGGCGATAGCCCTCTGCGATTTTAAATGGCGCGTTACGCGCGCAGATTTTAAAGATCGTATTGTCCATCATGTCTTAGTCGATGCGTTTGGCTCGGCATTATTTAAGATTGTTACTTAAAGCGTCTCATTTTGTCGTAATGTTTGTGTAAACTCTGCACACTATATTATTTATCTTTTTGAGGCTCTCTTCATGACCACTACCCATCAATCTTCAACTCTTAACAAGGGTATTGCCGTTATCCATGCTAATAAGCTGGAGTCTTTATTAGACGTGGTGACATATTGGTTATCCGAGCATCCTTTGGCACCTTTAGAACAAGAGGTGTTTTTAGTGAATAACAGTGGGATGGCACAATGGTTAAAACAGAATTTAGCCCAAAATAGTGCGTTGGGTATAGCCGCATCTTTGGATGTTAAGCTGCCTTCTAGTTTTATTTGGCAAGTGTATCGAGCCGTATTGGCGGATAAGATTTCTAAAGAACAGTTGTTAGCAAGGCAGACATTAGTATGGCGCTTGTATCGCTTGCTACCAATCATTAGTGTTAGTGCTGGATTCGACGTATTACAACAGTTTTTGGCTAATGATACCCAAGAGCGTAAGCGCTACCAATTAGCCGAACAATTAGCGGATTTATACGATCAGTATCAAGTGTATCGTGCTGATTGGTTATCCGATTGGGCAATGGGTCAGGACGTGTTAAGAGATGCGCATGGAGAAGCGCAAAAACTCCCCGACTCACAGCTTTGGCAAGCATTATTATGGCGATTACTCTTAGCGGATGTCGGGCATGATAACGATTTAATCATGAGTCGTGCTGCAGTTCATGCTGAGTTTATGGCGCAGATTGATAACGCCCAGCCACAATTACCTAAACGGGTTATTGTGTTTGGTTTGTCATCTTTACCCCAGCAAGCCTTAGAAGTGCTGGCTAAGATATCTCAGTTTTGTCAGGTGGTGCTGTTTGTACATAATCCTTGTCAGCATTATTGGGCTGATATTATTGAAGATAAAGAACTCTTAAAAGCCGAGCGGAAGCGCCAAGCTTATAAATCAGGAATGAGTGCCGATTTAAGTCTTGTAGACTTACATCAACATGCTAATCCCTTATTAGCGGCCTGGGGTAAACAAGGTCGGGATTATTTGCGCTTGTTAGATTTGTTTGATGAAAAAAGTGCTTATGAGTCTTGGGGCTGGCCAGATCATAAAATTGATCTATTTGAGGATTATGGTGATAACGCAGCGCAGCGGAGTTTATTGCAACAGGTGCAGCAAGCTATTTTGGATTTAGAACCGCTTCCTCAAACCCCAAACCCTATCGCTAATATTGATGAATCCTTAGTGTTTCATATTGCGCACAGCCCGCAGCGCGAAGTTGAAATATTACATGATCAATTGTTAGCGCGATTTAACGCCGATCCAACGTTACATCCGCGCGATATTATTATCATGGTGCCGGATATTAATACCTATGCCCCGCATATTCGGGCTGTTTTTGGGCAGCTTGATAAAGATGATAAACGCTTTATTCCGTTTAGTTTGGCTGATCAACAACAGCGAGGCCAGAACCCTTTATTAAATGCCGTGGAAGTCTTATTGAGTTTACCGGATTCACGGTTTGAGGTGAGTGAGTTTCTAGGCTTATTAGAAGTACCTGCACTAAGAAAGAAGTTTTCGCTTGAGGAATCGGCCATTCCTAAATTGCATCAATGGCTTAAAGAATCCGGTATTCGTTGGGGCATAGATAGCGAGCAGCGCAAGTCTGCCGTGGCTATGCCGGCTGAATTAACGGCTAATACGTGGCAATTTGGCCTACAACGTTTGTTATTAGGTTATGCGGTGGGGGCAGGGCAGAGTTTTAATGGTATTGAACCGTATGCCAATATTGGAGGATTAGAGGCGCAATATTTGGGTGGTCTAGCCAGCTTGCAAGAGTTATTGGCGGCTTATGTGATTAAGTTACGGCAAGCACATAGCGTAGCGGATTGGGTACAGTTATTAAACGCTTTATTAGATGATTTTTTTGTGTCTACTCAAGAGCGCGAGCATAAAACCTTGGTTATATTAACGCAGGCTTTGGAGCTATGGCAAGCCAATTGTACGCAAGCAAAATGTGCGGATGAGGTTTTAATCCCCATTAATATCGTCAAAGAAACGTGGTTAACGGCGGTA
>CAIQNQ010000039.1 GCA_903873165.1 uncultured Methylococcaceae bacterium
ATCAATGACTTGAGAATGGAAGCCTGTTTCAGCTTTAGAGGAGGGTACCGGTTTAAAAAAAGTACTGCAACTGAGTAGTAGCAGTGACAGTAAACAGGAAGCTAACAGAATAAATTTTTGGTACATTGTAGAGGCTCCAGTGGAAGGGATATTTAGTAAAGTGGAACCGTAATAATCGATTTTGCGCCTGTTAAATCATTAACGATAGTGACTTGCGTTCCTGTAGCAATACTCGTGATGGTAATGGTATTAACCCCGGTATCAATGGAATTAGTCGGTAAGGGGGTGCTGCTAGTTGGCCCCAACGCTTGGGTAACTAAGCGACTAGCAATGGCTGATTGCACCAGATTATCAACCGTAGTGGCAAATTGACTGACAGAAGTGCTGCCGTCGCTGGATGAAGAGGAACTTGATGAGGATGACGTTGTATTAGAGGGTGCTTTATACTTATTAATGGCATTTGCTTCATTTAAAAGTACTGGTCCATTGTTGGGATTTCCGCCAAAAGATGGGGTAATAAATCCTTGAACAATTTCGCCCGCATTGGCTAAATAGGGGATTATTAAAATCCCGAAAGTAAGTATTTTTATTGTTTTCATGATAGCTCCAAATCAAAAGAGACTCCTATTGGAGCCTCTTTTGTTTATAGATGGATAATTAAAAAATAAGATTCTCAGTACCTGAGCTATTCATATTAACCGTTCCAACTGAACCATTTATAGATGTTGCAGTTGCAGTTTGATTACTAGCATTTTGGTTAAGAATACTATCGCCAGTTGTTGCTGTACCAGTTAATAATAAAGACGAATTGCTAATATTATAAACGCCATCTGTTCCTTGGTTAACTACCACTTTACCACCGCCATAACTTGCAACCTTCAGAATATTACCTGAACCGGTACCTTCTTGATTCAATGTCAAGTCACCATGAATGGTTGCCGGTGTCAAATAGGTTCCACTAGCAGCATCAAGAGCCACATAGACGTTGTTACCAGTGCCACCGCTTTTAATAAGCAATTTATCAACGTTAGTTGTATTAGCAACATTGACCCCAATGATATTGCTAGTACCAACTTGAGTTAATGCTATACTTCCAAGTCCGTCATTAGAGATATTTGTAGTACTTCCACTACCAAGAACAATAGCATTTGAAGCTGAAGCGGTAGCTGTGCTAAACCCTTGATTACTAACAAACACATTACCATTATTACTTTGATTTACAGTTAAAGTACCCGTTCCTCCGCTGCCGACGCTAGCGATTACGTTTCCTGTATTTGTATTTACATTGGAATTTTGAGTAATATGGATAGCACCGCCACCTGCGTTATATACATCGGCTTTGCCTGCTGTAACTGGGTTATTACCTGAACTATTACCTTGATCTATCTTAATTGCACCTATACCTTGTTGATTGATTGCCGCTGTAAAGCCATAACCACCAGTAGAAGTAGTGCCTGCATAGCCTTGTTGAACGTCAACTTGACCAGTACCATTAAGACTTAGATTTACAGTATTGTGATCGCTGGTCTGACTGATATTAGCAGTACCGTTGGTAATCGTGCCGTGTATTAAGTTATAACCAGTTGAACCTGCTGAGTTAACCCAGTTAGATCTATCATAGTATGAACCTTGACCTAAAGTAACTGCTACGGTGTCTGAGGCGCCACTATTTATAGCTAAAGTGTCTTGGTTACTATCTCTAGGATTTGATAGGGCTGTAATACCTAAATCACCTGGTGTAGTGTTACCACTTACTTGATAAATATTAACACTTCCGGTTGAGCCGACATTGGCACTATTAGTGATATTTTGATAGTCTGCAGTTCCTTCAGTGTGCTGAACGTTTACTACAGGATTCGCTAAAACAACCTCTGCGCCCAATATCAAAGATATTGCCATTGCCATTTGTAATTTTTTCATTTTATTCTCCAAAAGTAAAAATCCTTTTTAGTTGTAAACTTACCGAATAGTAAGTTAATACAGTTCTTCATCTATATTTGCGTTGCTTAATACTAGACTTCTGATCTCCCTTGCGAGTCCTTTACCGAGTTCTTGAATGGCGTCATCTCTGGGGGTTAAAAAACCTTCATAGAGTTGTAGTTCATTCAATTTCACAATAACGAAA
The DNA here is from genome assembly GCA_903873165.1 of uncultured Methylococcaceae bacterium. Taxonomy (GTDB): domain Bacteria; phylum Pseudomonadota; class Gammaproteobacteria; order Methylococcales; family Methylomonadaceae; genus Methylobacter_C. The sequence continues at coordinate 2,126 of CAIQNQ010000039.1, forward strand.
CTGCCCCGTAATGGATCATTTCTTTCGTTAAATGAGATGTTGTAACGAGCCCCTTCTGGCGCTCGCCATGATCTGTTAAACGCATCAAACAGTTCATGACCAAATCGTGACACTGTGCTATCTGTTAAAATCCCAGATATTTCTAGAGTATCGGGTAATGCCGAATTATCTTCTAATACGCCATCATCAATAATCTCAGAAGTGCTCAGTTGTGATGCCGCCATGGAATTTCTGTTTTGATTGAAATCTCCAGCAGTCTCTGCTATAGAGGTTTTTACAAAACAGACATTTAATAGCAGTGCTATAACGATTTTTAGTTTCATGATTTTTTACGTCCTGCTATAAAATGGTTAATCCCAAGACCATGATTCAATTGGTCTTTTATCTCAGTTTAATTGCATAATCTGAATGCTAATCCAAATTACTAGAGATTACCTTTTAATCTCATGGGTCTTATTGTCGACTCAACACAGGTGTTTTTATACTGGCATTGTTCTTAAACTAACCTAAGAACTCTTCCTATTATTTCCTTAGTTTTTTAGTGTGTTTTACTAGGTCTTTGATAAATCATTAGCATCTGCTGGACGATTGCACAGCAAACTGCATTAATACGCGATTATTAGGAATATTCATTTTGCGTTTGATGTTAGTACAATGCGCATCGAAGGTTTTGGCGCTTCTATTCAAGTAAGAAGAAATTTCGCTACGGGTTTTTCCAGATGCCAAAAGCTCTAAAATAATTAATTCAGCATCGGTAAACCGATTCGAGTTCTCTTGGAAATGCGCTGGTGATTGCCCCATAAAGCTATTAAGTAGCCCATTGCGAATGTTATCGCTAACAAATATTTCACCCTGCAGCAGATGGTTAACCGCCCCTAATAGCATGGTTGCCGACTCGCTTTTCATGAGATAGCCATGACCGCCTGCTTTAATGACTTTTTCGGCATACACGCGTTCGTCATGCCAAGAAAATACTAATATTCGCAAGTTGGGTTGGATGGCTTTAAGTTTTCTAAATATTGATAAGTCGAGAGCCAGCGATAAATCCACAATAGCCAAATCCAAAGCGTTTGCTTTATTAGACATTTGAGCCATTGCCTCTTCAACTGAACTTGCCTCACAACAAACGTCTAGATAGGATTCATGGTTTAAAATGGCTGAGATACCAAAACGAACAATGGGTTGGTTATCAATAACGATAATATTTTTGATAGTGGGTTCTATGTAGGTAGGAGGCATAATAAAGACCAATAAGAAGATTTGTGGGGTGAGTCTACACTCTTATTGAGGGGATATCGATTTAAATTTTTTGAATAAACTAATTAAATAATTAAATAAAAATTTGGCCTAAAACTTTATTTAATATTAATCATCAAACTAAGTTGACTTTTGCAGGAATTATTCCTAAGGCTATAAATATAAGTAATAACTTGTGATTATTAAGCCCCCTCGCTATGCTCTCCCCCTTTTGGAAAATGGGGATCAAGGGGGGATTTATCTAATAAAATCTGCATTAACCCTTCTTTATCGAAGAGGGGGGACTGAATAATTACCATCAGCTGTGCCACTACCTAACTCTGTGGGG
>CAIQNQ010000040.1 GCA_903873165.1 uncultured Methylococcaceae bacterium
ATGATTTTAGTCAGTGGACATGCCACCAATGTAACAACTATTGGCTACTTATTTGGGCCTAGAGACCTTATTCTGCATGATGAATTGGTACACAACAGTATCTTAGAGGGCATTACCCTTTCAGGTGCTAAACGCCTGCCATTTGCTCATAATGACTGCGCGGCGCTCAATGAGATATTAATGAAACAACGCCATCACTTTGAGCGTGTGCTAATTGTAACAGAAGGCATATACAGCATGGATGGCGACTATCCTAACCTACCTGAACTAATAGACCTAAAAAACAGGTATAAAACTTTTTTAATGGTTGATGAAGCCCATTCCTTTGGTGTGATGGGGGAAACTGGCTTGGGTATTCGTGAGTTTTTTAATTTAAAAGGCACAGACGTTGATATCTGGATGGGCACGCTCAGTAAAACACTTGCTAGCTGTGGTGGTTATATTGCCGGTGAAACCGCGCTGATTGAAAATTTAAAATGCTTTGCACCTGGGTTCTTATACAGTGTCGGCATGCAACCCGCACTAGCTGCCGCCTCTTTAGCCGCGCTTGATACGCTTCAAAAAGAACCCGAACGCGTTAAAGCATTACAAGAACGCGGCGCTTTTTTTCTAGAAGCAGCAAAATCTATTGGCATAAACACAGGAACCAGCACTGGTTTAGCTATTATCCCTGCCATAATAGGAAGTTCAGTAAAAGCCGTAAAATTATCAGCCGCATTATTTAAGAACGGCATCAATGTACAACCTATTTTATACCCCGCCGTTCCTGAAAAATCAGCACGATTACGCTTCTTTATTTCTTGTAATCACACCGAAGAACAAATTAAATACACCATAAAAGTATTAGATGAAGAAATAAAAAAACTATAACAACCCGCCTACCTTACGTTGAGATAAGCGCACCACAGCCTCGTCAACAGCAGCTGTTAAGCCAGGCTCACTATAATAAACGCCTCGAATTTGTATTGTACTTACAACGGCTTTAATAAAAGCACCAACTAAAGACATATCGGGCTGTTTTGCCTGCTGCCAATAACTATCAAGCAAACCTTGATAAGTTAATCCTTCAATGTCATATATAGCATCCCCCAAAACTTTCACTGGCTTACCTAATTGCAAAGCCGGTATTGCCGCCGTACTATTAATGGTAATAACCCCCTCAGAAGCTAAATATATATCTTCAAGATTACCCCCATCAAAATAATCAATGCGTTGCTCTATATCTAATTCAGTCGCCAATTGAAAAATAAGCCTTTTCCAATTTGTTAACCCAGGATCCCAAGGATGAACTTTAAACAATAATCGCACATCGGAATCTGCATATTTTGCAAAAGACTCCAACACCAACTCAATCGCTACTTTAATACTATCAAATGGAGAATAAGCTATAATCTGAAAATCATTTTCTAACTGTAAAGGAAAAACAAAATACCGAGCTTGCTGAGATTTTAAAACCGCTAAACAATGCTGAGCACGCTTATGCCCCTTCTTTGCTAAAAGCAGCCTTAAGCCCATGGCAGGATAATAAATAATCGAAATATCCCTTTTATAAGGACGCCGATAATATGGAAACAACCAACCTAAAAAGAAACAACAAAAATCGTATCTCATATCCCCAAACGCCATCGTCCAAAAACTATCTTGATAGCATCTTTCTAGATTAATCTCTGCTGCTTGTTGAGCCAAACTAAAGATCGTTGCTGAATCTTTTGAAAACCTAGATTCGCCACTCATCCCATCTCTTTCAAGAGTGATCCAATCTGGTCTAAGATAACCAAAATCAGTCACTGTTATTCGAATATGTTGCGCTTTTGCAACCTCAATCGCTAACTTATGATAGGTGCGTTGCTCGCCTAATAATACAATATCGGTAATATGATTTTTTTCTAAAAACTTCGCTAAATAAACAGGCCATTCAGAAATTCTTCCACGATAATTAGTACCGTTTGGCTCCTTCCAAACCAAACTATCAGCAAAACAAAAATTAATTCCAAAAACACCATAGCCTAATGCGTGTAAGTTGTGAGCGATTTTAGAAAAAAAAAGCGATCTGGGACCCTGTAAAAAAAGAAAATTTAAATCTGACATAAGTCACCTACATCAATTAGCTTTATTATTAGCATACTTTTCTAAGAACCACCGACAGGATTGATCCATCGCCTCATCAAAACCGACCGTTGATTTAATCTGACTACTCACCCGAATTTTTTCTGCACTATGACCACATGTTCTACCAAAAAATCGCACCAATAAACGATGCAACAAGGGTTCTTTAGTCGGCAACAATAATTTATAAGAAAATTCAAACAACCGTGCGATTATGTCAGCCATAAAAAACGGTAAACTAATTATCCTCCCCTTACCTATAATTCTCTGCCTAAACGTACTTAAAAATTGCGCCCAAGATACATCATAATCATCGCGAACATTATAACACTCCCCTTGAGCAGTCTTTGCAACCGCAACCCAAAGCAAGTAATCAATTAAGTTATCAATATAAACAAAACCAGCATTTGAACTTCCGCCATTAATCTTTATCATAAGACCCGATGTTAATTCTAAACCAATTCTCTCAATAAACTGGCTTCCTGGCCCCATCACATTTGCCGGTCTAATTATGGTATATGGAATACCAAACTGTTCCGCATAGTCTTTAAGAACATCCTCACCCAATAACTTACTATCACCATAACCAAAACCCGTATACTTTGCAGAGGATTGTTCATTACACGCTATTACTGGAAAACCATAAACATCAACAGTTGATAAGTACACAAAACGTGACAAAGAAACATTCTCTTTGTTTATAGCAAGTAACAAATTTTTGAGTCCTGTTACATTAACACTATAATAATTTTCCCAAGTATCCCAAGTATTAACATTGGCCGCACAATGAAAAATCACATCCACATCTTTAACAGCAGTCGCTAAGGCGACTTCATCACTTAAATCACCCACCACAACTTCAGTGACTAATTGCAAAGAAGGCGCAAGTTTACTCGTATCTCTAAGCAATAATTTAACGAACCACCCTTCAAATATCAATCTTTCTGCCAAATGCTTACCGATAAATCCGGTAGCGCCTGTTATTAAAGCTTTATTATTAGTTGCCACGACTATGCTTATGCTCCAAATTGATTTATATTAAAAGACATGAAAATAAAAACTTATAACTGCATACGCAATGTCCCTAAAGAAGATTGGGAAAGCGTTTTGAACACACATTCTTTAACTTATTCCCATCAATTTTGGGAAATAATGGAACAGTGTCAACTGAATGATTTTTCATACAACTATCTACTATTTTACAATAATGCCGACCAAGCCATCGCATTAACTAGCTATTATACAATTACCACAGATATTGCCATATTTGCACCCAAAAACTTAAGATCAATACTTAAACAAATTCGTTGCCTGTGGCCTAACTTTTTAAAATTTAAAATGCTGGAATGCGGCACCCCCATCACGCTTAACGCACCACTTGCTATTGGTGATGAAAAAGCCAGCACAAGCCTTATGAAACAATTGGGTGAATTATTGATTCAAATGGCGAAAGACCAAGGACATTTCTTAATTGTTTTAAGGGATTTTGAGCCAGAAACAGAAGCACTGCAACCCACTTTAAAACAATTAGAATTTCATTTAGAAAACAGTCTGCCCAACACCTATTTGGATATAAACTGGGAAACGCCTGCAGCCTACTTAGCAGACATGAAAAGCTACTATCGCAGTAAACTTCAAAAACACCTGCGCATTAATCAAGAACAAGAGGTATCACATAAACTGTTAGATAATTTTGATGATCTTGCTGAAATTTTATGTCAACAATGGCAAACAGTGCATGAACATGCCAGTGAGTTTCAGAGAGAAGTTTTAACACCCCAATTTTATGCAGAATTTTCCGTAAAAATGGGCGAAAACTCTAAAGTGTTACTCTTTTACCGCAAACAAGAGTTAGTAGGACATGCGCTACTACTAATGGATAAGGACATATTACGCTGGCTATATTTTGGTAGGAATGAAGCTGTCAACGACAGCCTTTATATTTACGTAGGCCATAAAGTCATAGAAACTGCGATTTTATTAAAAGCCAAAAAACTGGAAATGGGGCTAACCACATACGCCATTAAAAAAGATCTTGGAGCTTATCTGTCACCCATTAAACTAGCCTTACGCTCTCCTTCAAACTTCATCAATCGATTTATAGGAGTGTTTTATCCTTTACTGAATCATATCCCTGAAATCAAAAATAAGAATATATTTAAAAGACAAAAAAACGACTCTCTTTAAATCCCGACCTATAAACTGGCTACTTTATTTTGCCAAAGTGTCTTATAAAAAACCGAAGCACTTCACGCCACCATGGTGTTCCCGCTTTTACAGTACTTTGCCAAGCTAACATTTCATCTAAAGCTTGTTCTGGGGTGATTAAATCTTTACTATCTCGACTTAAATACAAAGGA
>CAIQNQ010000041.1 GCA_903873165.1 uncultured Methylococcaceae bacterium
ACGCTATTTCCTTATCTGATGCGTTGGTGCAGGCAGCAGGGGGATTAACTAATTTTCAATCGGCCATTCAAAGTTTTTATGATAAGTTTTTTACCGATGCCCAAAAACTAGCATTGGATTCAAAAAAATTAACAGCGGAATTTTCTGCTAGTTATTTAGTGCTACCCGCAACACGCAACGGTTATGCCAATCTTGATGCTCAAATAAGTGCTGAAAATGCAGCTAACCAAGCTAAATTAAATAGTTTTACTACAGCACAATTAAGCGGGACGGTTGAGGGTTTAGCGGCTAAAGCAGCCGCTGATTTATCAGCGGCGAGATACAAAACGTTTTTAGATAATGTTGGCTTAGCATCTTCCTATTATGATTTAATTGAGTCGGGTGCTAACGCGTTAAAAGACAAGATTTCAACGGCTTTTGATGATTTGTCAACTATTTTGACAGGCACTATTAGCAAAATGACAGGGTTTGTAGATGGACTTAAAAAGTTTAGTTATGAGCTATCAATAGGGTCGTTATCGCCCCCTAATGCTGCCGTAAAAGCTAATTTAATAAAATCTGCTTTTGCAGATAATGTCAGTGCGATTAAAAAAGGCTATGGCACATCGACGGCTGATAATACCGCGTTTGATAATGCGATTAACGCATTACAAACGAACGCTAATAATTTTTTAAACAACTCAATGGCGACATCTACTAGTGCAGAAGCGTATGCCAGAGATTACAACACTGTACAAGCCGCTATTCAATTAGGCGTTAAGCAATCAACTGATGTAAAAACGACGGCTCAGCAACAATTAGACTCGGCTAAGCAACAAGTAAGCGGATTAATAACATTAAATAACTCTGTTATAGATGTTGTCACTGCGATTAAAAATCTAGGTAACGCAACAAATAATTTTAAAACTAATAATACAAATCTTAATAATGCGTATCAGTCTGCCGTCACTGCTAATAATGCCAGTGAAACTCAATATGGACTAGATCAAAACACCGCGAATACAGCGGCTGTTTTAGCGCAAAAACAAACAATTTACGGCGGATGGGACAATTTAGCAAGGTTAGAAAGTCATGGTGGTACGCAATACGGCAACGACTACAATTCGTTAAAACAAAACATTACAGGGTTAAGCAGTTTTAATAATAAGTTATCTGTTGAGCAATACAAGGCTTTAGATAATTTAGTCAGCAAAGGTATTTCAGCATTTAACTGGGTTTATGCAGAACAATCCAGTGACACAGGATGGAGAAACCAAGAAGGAAATAGCTATATCGGGCAGTTACAAGCAGCAGCAAATGAGATTAAGAACGGAAACGTAAATGCAAAAGTTTCTGGAACTGCAAATATCGCAGGATTTGCAGGGGGTGGCTACCATAGTGGCGGCTTAAGACTGGTGGGTGAAAATGGCCCAGAATTAGAGGTGACAGGTCCTAGTCGAATTTTTAGCAACTCACAAACTAAATCAATGCTGGATAATTCGGAATTAATCGCAGAAGTAAAAGCCTTGCGGGAAGAGGTTAAGCTTTTAAGACAAGATCAGCGCGCGCAAAGCTCAGCCGTTGCTGAGAATACTAAAAATACAGTAAAACAAATGCAGCGCTGGGATATAGACGGTATTCCTGTAAAAACAAACGACCCAATTAGTGTGGTAATCGCATGAAGTTTATAGTGCCTGTGCCTATCACCTCCGCAATGCTGGTATCATCAAATATACCTGAGTCAATATCGGGCACACCAGCGACTGAATATGTGGGATCTGCAACAATTACCCCCGCAATATGGAGTAGCAGTACATCGTATGCAATAGGTGATTATTGCGTTAGAACATCAACGCACAAAATTTATCAATCAAACATAGCGAGTAATCTAAATCACACACCAGAATCATCATTGACGGGTACAACACCCGCGTGGAAAGAGATATCGTCGACAAATCGCTGGAAAATGTTTGACGCGTTTGGTAGCACACAATCAATTCAAAGTAATACGGTTGTGCATGATAAAAATATTGATGTGGATATACAATTAAGTGATTCAATAGACACTATTGCTTTAATAGGGTTATCGGGGTGTAGGTCTGTATATTTATCTGTTGTTAACTCATTGGGTGATACTTACAATGAGCAAACTATCTCAATTACAAATAAAACGGATTATGTTATCAGACTTAATCAAACAACCAATCCCGGTGATACATTGTGGCTCTCGCTAGTACCATCAACACCAGCTACAACAATAAAAATTGCAAAGATGGAAATTGGCATGGCGTTTGAACTGGGCGACATAAACTATGGGTCATCAGTTGGAATTATTGATTACTCAAAAAAAAATACCGACGAGTGGGGTAATACTACACTCATAAAAAGAGCTTTTACAAAAAAAATAACCGCTAAAATAGTGATTGATAAGGCGCGTCTTGATGCAGTTGAATCTGCTCTATCCGCATATCGAGCTACGCCTCTGGTTTGGATCGGCAATGACAATCTTTATACAGCACTTATTGTCTACGGATTTTATCGAGATTTTGATATTAATATCTCGTATCCTGCGCAAAGTGACTGTTCATTAAGTATCGAAGGATTTAATTAATTTTTTTGATGTTGTTTTGCAATTATTTTATTAGATATTTTAACTGGCTTTATATTAGTTTAATTAAAACTTTTTAGTATTTGGTGTTTGGTGTTTGGTGTTTGGTGTTTAATAATATTTGATTAGATTTTGGCGTTAAATTTTAAAAAATTTAACAGGCTTTTTAGTATTAAAAAATGCTGTATTTCTAAGATTTTTGGATAAATTTATAGTTTTTCTTTATCCAAATATCTTAGAAAATTTATCCAAAAATCGCGAATCTTTACAGTTATTTATGGGGTGAGATAGCCAGACAATTAGGTAAAGAAGGTTTATTTACAGAATATTGGGAAGCTGGTGCTAAAGCACCTGATGAAAATGCGTGGGTTAAACTCTTTGATGGAGATGAACCTATTCTTATCTTGCTTGATGAGATGCCGCCTTATTTTCATTATTACAGCACGCAAGTCTTAGGTAATGGCACTATTGCAGATGTCATCACCCGGGCGTTCTCAAATATGCCAGCAATTCTCATTATGACGCTGATGACCTAAAATGATCTTCCGATTACCCTATAAAAAATAATTTATGAGCGCTCCCTTTGAAAAAAATGTGTTGACCTTTAGTGAGGTTGTCACTCAGTTACGTACTACTTTTGAAAGCTTCCCCGATGCTCGAACAGGGAAAAATATCAGTTACGCTATGACAGATGCTGGATTAAGTGCATTTTCAGTATTTTTCATGCA
>CAIQNQ010000042.1 GCA_903873165.1 uncultured Methylococcaceae bacterium
CCTGCGATAAGGCCCAAATGATCCAAGTTGTAACTATTGTAATGCGAGGATTCTGTGTTCATTTTTCAACAAATAGATAAATTATAAATGATAAAGTTTAAATCAATTTTACATTTAGGTAGGGGTGCGGAATGTCGGTTTTAATGAATCTCAAAAACAAATAAGTTACCTTAGTTTATTAGATGTTAATCAGTTTCAATTTTACACACGGATAACTAGAGCTGACTTGATAATAGTCTGCGCTTATCCATAAATCTCCCACAGCTACCAGCTCCTCATCCAAATAAATCAATGGAGTCAGTTCCCTTTTCCAAGGTGGAATACCTGCCTCTTGAAACAAATCCTTTAAAGAATGACGACCTATTCGATTAGGTAAACGTAACTTTTCACCGCCTTTACGCGCTTGCACTGTAACGATCGATTGTTGCCATTGATCAAAAGATATCCCAGAGCTTGCATGTACCAGTTCCAAAACCTGATGTTCAGAAATTTTTACAGATAATTCACCGGTCTGCCACACAAAATTTCGTATAGTTTCAGGGGCATCGTGGGTAAGACAATATAATTTATCGCGATAGCGGCGCACGGTATAGCCAGATCCCGTTAAAATCGGATCACTGTCTTGTCTTGCCAAAACAACTTCTGCTCGCAAACGTTTAACAAAAGCCGCTGAGGGCATTTTATAACCTAAGCAGTTAAACCATTCCCGAATCACCGAATCCTGCTTAGCAATATCCAATTTAATTAATGGTGTTATTAACAATGTATTATCTATTGCATTAAAAACATGGCCAAACAACTCTCTAGCCTGCTCAGAAATCAGCACTTGCGCCTCTGCACAATGTTTCGCTGATCGAGAAACCGTTTTATCACAGGCTGGCCAACGTTGCTTTAATAGGGGTAAAACCGCATTACGCAGAAAGTTACGATCATAATCGTTACTAAAGTTACTGGGATCAGTGATCCAGCTTAAAGCATTTTCAACTGCATAAGCATCAATGGCTTGCTTAGACACAGTTAAGAAGGGTCGCAATAACTGACCTTTACCAAATACCATCGCTTCTGGCATTCCTGATAAACCTTTTAATCCGCTGCCACGAAACAATTGCAACAATACAGTTTCTAACTGATCTTCTCTGTGTTGAGCCACTAATAAAACATTATCTTTAGCAACTAAGGTTTTCAAAGCCGTATATCGAGCATTACGCGCCGCTTCTTCAGGACTTTCGCCTTGTTCTGGTGTGGCATTGACACGAAATACCTTAAATTTAACATTCAGTTCAGTCGTAATATTGGCACAATGTACTGCCCACGCATCAGCCTCAGTTTGTAAGCCATGATGCACGTAGACCGCCGTTAGCTTGTTTTTAAACGCGGGATGATTAGCACATACATGCAATAACACATGAGAATCCACGCCACCACTGTAGCCAATAATGATATGAGCTGCTTGCTCACATTGCTTGAATACGGATACTAGAGAATCTGCTGAAAGCAATTCCACCATAGAGCGTTTACTTAAAATCTGTTGATTGATAACACTATTAAGAAGATTACCGAGCCTTGAACGACTCGGTAATCTGACTGACAACTTGCGCTATATTATCTAAAACGCACGCTAAAGCGGAATTTATTTTTTGAGTTTACTTTTAATAACGGGCCAAACGTGTGTCAACCATTGTTTAAGTACATATTGACTAGCAGGCTTAACCTCCGCTATCAATACTTTAATCAAGGCCAATAGTCTATCTGGAATAGAGGCTTCAGGACTATCTCGCCATTCTAAATAGCGTGATCCAATGCCATTAATAAACACAGGTTTAAACAACCACATCTCTAGTATAGAAGTGACCCACATAAAGATAAAGGAAATAGCCATGCCCATACCTGCAAAAATAACCAGCCAGGCGAAGATTGGGTCAATCTTGGTTAACCACCATGACAGGATATCGGCGCTCAGAAACGCATACGGCATCCCAATGGCGATACACTTATATTGGGTCGTGGTCGTTTCTGAGAAACTAAAGATCAACCCCACAAACATAAAAATAAAACTAATTCCAAACAAATGGATATGCGACACTCGAGTTAATGATTCAAACGTCGCGCCAGTATCCTGTTTAGTATAAGGTGCTAAACCTTCAAACGACGTAAAATCAGGAAGCCCAGAAGCTTCTTTGTTATGACACATCACACAACGATTTTCAATAATCTTATCAATACCATCGGCTTTATAATCAGCAAGGTCTGCACCATCTCTGATCCACTCCATAATCTTAAAGCGCTCTTGATCAGGTGCATTAACTTTCATGGCGCCGTTTAACTGCTTTTCCAGCACCGTACCCGATCGGTTGCCATAGTAACTGTATACAATATCATCCACGGATAGCCCGAATTTACCATCGGCCATACCATGCGTAAATAATATTTGGATTAAAGCAAATAGATAACCGATACCTACGGTACAAAGGTAGCCGGTAAATAAAACTTTAATGGGGGTATCGTGATCTTTTAAAGGCGTAAATTTTGGAGTCATAATATCGTCAACTATAAAAAGTGCACTGGACTGTCCATGAATCCATGTATTGAAACAAAGTACTTAACAAAACTTTTCAGCCTGAATTTCGCCTGTTAGTACCCATTGATCTACCACTACTATCAAGCAAAATTCACACCAGATTCAGCTTAAGACATTTATTTAGCCTCTTAAATCTATTAAGAGAGATATAACGGGTTACACAAGTAAAGCAAGTATCTAAAATAAAAAGGTTCTTAACGTAAAGTAAAACTATCTTGATGAAATAACTAAACATATTGTAACTTGCTAATATTGCAGCTTGTTGACACACAGGATTAATGACGAGTTGAGATTAATAGATTCTTACGCTCATAAGCGTTTATAAAACCAAGCAATCAAAACCGCTTCACCTAAAGCTTGTTTAACTTGGTGCAATAAGCCGTTTATTGCACTAATCAGGCACTTTAACACACTCGCATTGAGACTACTGAAAGGTTCATGTATGAAACCTTTCATTGCTCATGTACCTATTAAGGGTGGGCGATTTCTTTCTATATTGAAATCTTAGAAATACCCACCGCTTGGCGTAACTCCTTAATAAAAGGCGCACTCACCGCACGGGCCTTTTCTGCCCCTTCTTGTAATTGTTGCTCAATATGTTCAGGCGCACCTAACAAGGCCTCATAACGTTCTCTCGCTGGAGTGATATGATCGTTAATATGTTCAAACAATTCGCGCTTCATTTCGCCCCATGCGATACCCTCTGCATAACGCTGGCGCATTTCTTGCAATTGTTCACTGTTAGCAAACGAACGATAGATGCTAAACAAAGTACAATCATCGGGATCTTTAGGCTCACCCGGTTCTAAGGAGTTGGTTTTAATCTTATTAATGAGCTTCTTCAGCTTCTTTTCAGGCTCAAACAACGGAATCGTATTGTTATAGCTTTTACTCATCTTACGGCCATCTAGCCCTAATAACGTAGCACTCTGCGCATCAACTACGGCTTCTGGTAAGGTGAAATGCTCGCCATAGACATGATTAAAGCGGGCAGCGATATCTCTAGCCATTTCAATGTGCTGAATCTGATCCTTTCCGACCGGGACTTTATTAGCATTAAACATCAAAATATCGGCCGCCATTAAGATAGGATAACTAAATAGACCCATATTAATGCCCTTATCAGGATCATTCTCACCACTTTGCTCATTGTCTGCGACAGCGGCTTTATAAGCGTGCGCTCTATTCATCAAACCTTTTGATGCCACACAAGTCAACATCCACGCTAATTCAGTAATCTCTGGCACATCCGATTGTCGATAAAACACCGCGTTCGATGTATCTAAACCTAATGCCAACCAAGTCGCCGCAATCTCTAAGCTGGATTGTCTTACCCGCTCGGGTTCTTGGCATTTAATTAACGCATGATAGTCGGCAAGAAAATAAAACGGCGCTACATTTTCATCTTTGCTCGCCGTAATAGCCGGTCTAATTGCCCCCACATAATTACCCAAATGCGGAGTGCCTGTGGTGGTAATGCCTGTTAAAACAATTGCTTTAGTCATATCTACCTATTTCTTATAATTATTGTTAATGAAATATTACCTAAATTCTACTTTTTAGCCAATAAAACCGCCATATTCTATTACTTTAATCTCACTTACAGTCTGCAAGTCGATATACACTTTTATACCAACAAAACAAACTTAATTTCTGCGATTTAACCCCATATCTAAACCAACTCGCCTTGCATGTAATCTTCGCCCACTGCCACTAAACGGGTCATTAAAGTCTGATTCTCAACTGACTCATCTGAGTTAATCACACAGGCAACCTTTAAATAGTTGGGCGTATAGCCAAACACACGCTGCTTATTATCTGCTAAAGGTTCGCTATAACCCTCCCACAAGACTGGGAACACCTCGCCGATATTTTCTTGGCAAAATTCTAATTTCATAGCGTGCGCTAAAGCGTGCAATTGTTGACTGCGTTGTTTTTTAAGCTCGCTAGGTACTTGATCCGGTAAGGTAGCGGCTTTAGTGCCTTCTCGACTGGAATACGTAAAAATATGAATGTGTCCAAAGCCAGTTTGCTTAATAAAATCATAACTATCTTGCCACTCTGCCTCAGTCTCACCGGGGAAGCCGACAATAATATCGGTAGTGATATTAAAGTGCGGAATTTTCTGGCGGAGTTGGTCAACAATACTCGCAAACTCTGGAGTTTTGCAGCGTCTAGCCATACGGCGTAACACCGTATCAGAACCACTTTGTAGCGGTAAATGCAAATGCGGCATTAAGCGTGGATTATCAAATAAAGTAAAGAAGTTATCAGGTAATTCCCAAGGTTCTAAAGAGCCCAATCTTAAGCGTGGGATAGTCGTTTCAGTCAAAATAGCGGTGATCAAATCCGATAGATTATTACCTAAATCACTACCATAACCGCCTAAATGCACGCCGGTTAAAATGACCTCGGTAATCCCTTGTTGATGTAAGGCATTAATTTCATCAATAACTGCCTGTACTGGACGACTTGATTCTTCACCCCGTGCCACGGTAACAATACAAAACGTACACCGATAACGACAGCCATCTTGCACCTTAACAAAAGCCCGCTGTCTACCTCGAGTAAATAAAGATATCTCGCCAGGCTCTGTGGACATCGCCGGCATGACTTCCATTGTCAGTTCGGTTAAGGTTTTTTCTACCAACTGATCTTTATCCTTATTGCTCACCACCAAATCCACGCCCATTAAAGACTGGGCTTCTTCTTGGTTTAAGGTCGCATAACAACCACTTAAGACCAATTTAGCTTGCGGATTATCACGATGAATACGGCGCACTAACTGACGAGATTTTCGCGCGGCATCTTGCGTTACTGCACAAGAATTAATCACAATTAAATTAGCCGCTTCTGCTTGGCGCGTTATTTGATGTCCATACTTCTGAAACGCCTGTGCCCAAGTCTCCAATTCTGCTTCATTAAGCCGACAGCCCAATGTTTTAAGGTGAACTTTCATCAATTATCCAAAAACCAATATCCCACTACAATTGCAGCAATAATACCCGAAAAATCGGCTATTATCCCACAAATAGGGACATGACATAAGTTCGCCGAATGGTTTGGAACTAAGTCTGAGTAATATTCACCAAAAACTAGCTGAACAGCAGCAATTGCATTACGAAAATAAAGTGCCCTGATTTCATAAATCCTATGTGTTTTGTATCAATCATTTTGGTTGGTGTAATGATTAGATTTAATGGACCTAAGATGGTATGTTTTTCATGTTGATTGCTTGATGCTCAAGTAATTGTCTTGGCTCTCAACTTGTTTAAACCAGGCTTTGATATTGTTATAGGCAGACAAGTCAAAATTCCCTTCAGCGGCGACATGAGTATAGGCATATAAAGCGATGTCGGCGATGGAATACTGGTCAGCTACAAAAAAGTCATTGTTAACTAAATGTTGCTCCATGACATCAAGTGCAGCATAACCGGCCTTTTTTACCATGACCACGCTCAAAAAAGCCAGAGGCTTAACGCCTCTGGCTTTAATTAAACAACGCCAATCAAGCCGTAATTACACCACAATAATATGGACTGGATCAGTCCACGCGCCATTACCATTGGTACCAATGCCTCTTACACGCAACCAATACGTATGCCCGGGTATTAAATTGCTTAACAGCATGTGTGTCGCCGTATTGGAGGACAACACATGTTTCCAGTTAGCTTCAATCAAAGGGTCCAATTCTGCTAGATGGACATCATAACTAGCGGCGTTCTCTAAACGTGCTACCTTAAGATCCAGCGTGCCGCTTAACGTACCATGCGACACCTGAAAATCCAATGGCGAGGTTAAAGGATCAACGCCACTGGTATGAGCAGAGTCATGACGTAAATCATAGCCCGTACTGCCTAGCTTAACTAAATTTCCTTGTGAGATTAACTCAAAGTAAGGTGCCAGTTGTTTCATGATAGTGGTTAAGGTTAAACGGCGACTTTCTCTTAAAGCCACCTTATTAATATCCTTTGTTAAAGCGGCATGATAGGCCGTTTCATAATCCACTTTAGCCGTTGTAAATACCGCTAAAGTGGGAATCTGTGGCAACCAAGGTTCAGGAAAATTAGGGTTAGGCGTCAGTGACGCCACAATAGAACC
>CAIQNQ010000043.1 GCA_903873165.1 uncultured Methylococcaceae bacterium
CCTGCGATAAGGCCCAAATGATCCAAGTTGTAACTATTGTAATGCGAGGATTCTGTGTTCATTTTTCAACAAATAGATAAATTATAAATGATAAAGTTTAAATCAATTTTACATTTAGGTAGGGGTGCGGAATGTCGGTTATTGGTTTGCAATTATTAGCGTTTCGGATTGCGTATTTCCCCATTGTCGTTTTTTCAGCAACGGTGTCTTGCTACACAGAATTATTGTTAAATACTTTAGGTGTTGATACTCCTATCAAAATATTTCCTGAGTTGTTTGTGAGTGCAGCAGTCTTTTTTGCTATGATTAGTTACACGCTATTTTGGGCGCTAACAGAGCGGCTTGCTGTACAAGTTTTAATCGTTATTTTAGGTTTACCCGCTGTGTTGATTTCATTTGCTAATCAGCAAGATTTTACGGTTTTACCGGATAATAACTGGGCAGATTTGCAATTGCCTATGGTTAGTTTACCTAAGGCGAATCCTTACGATGCGGCTCTTAAAGCTAATAACAGCTTAGGGCAAAAGGTAATTGGGTTGTCGGGGTATGTCCTTTATGATTATATTCCTAACTCCCCCTGGGCTCAGGCAGTGCAGGGTACTTTGGAACAAGCCTATTTAAACCATCCTGAAGGTAATGCGCACGATCAATTAACCTATCATTACGCGGCGTTCTTAGCCGCGCATCGGACTAAATAATTTTAGGGTTAATCTATAAGAGACGGCATTCTTAATGTTGGCATTGCTCAAAACATAAGGTGTTTTGGGTAAGATAATAGTGAATATCTATTATTATTCTGTTAATATCACTGCCTTTTTACGGTAAATCCTCCCACTAATAAACAGATAATAAGGGTAGTTATGAAGCATTTAAATAAATTAAAAACAATGGGTTATGTAGTCTCTATTTCTTTTTTGACTGGATGTTTGGGGCCTAATGCCGGCGGTATGGGTGGTATGGGGGCTGCAAGTCTTTTGGGTGGGAGCGCTTACAGCAATCCTATTGTCAATACGCTAGAAGCTTCTATGTTACAAAACATGGTAAGCAGTGTGGTAAATGGTCAGATCGGATCACAATTACCGTCTGCCGACCAAAGTTTTCGCTTGCAGCAACTAAACAATGTATTACAAGCGGGATCAATAGGCCAAGCGCAGCAGTGGGTTAATCCTCAAACAGGTAGCGCCATGCAAATCAATCCAGTTGGCCAACAAAATTACAATGCTCAAACTCAACAGCAATGTCAAAATTTAGAAGAAGTGGCAACGTTGCCAAATGGACAGAAATTAACGGAAACTCGTGTTGCTTGTTTAAATCCTCAGACTAATCAGTGGGCTTTAGTTAAGTAGAAATTAATAGTTAGTGGATACCCTATTTAAAAGTAATTTCAAGATTATTGGAAAAATGCTGATTGGATAGGGTGTCTAGTTTAATGTATAGGGTTGAGTGGTAAAGAGATTTAAGGCTAACCCTGTTGAGTAACGTATTTAGTCTTTAATGTACACGGTTAGGGAGATTTCCAGCAATTCCCAATTTAAAACCATATATTTTTCTAGGTATTTTTCTTCTGCCCATCCAGCATAAATGCCATGAAATGTTCCCAGCTATCAAACGGAATAACTTGAAGTAAAGTTCGCACTTGTTCAAAAAAGGTGCGTC
>CAIQNQ010000044.1 GCA_903873165.1 uncultured Methylococcaceae bacterium
CCTGCGATAAGGCCCAAATGATCCAAGTTGTAACTATTGTAATGCGAGGATTCTGTGTTCATTTTTCAACAAATAGATAAATTATAAATGATAAAGTTTAAATCAATTTTACATTTAGGTAGGGGTGCGGAATGTCGGTTACTCTATTAACCGTGCTAATTCAGCAAATCCCACCCTAATTTGCTGAACCAAGTTAGGGAGGTATACTTATAATAACAGAGCATAAATAATAGGGTGTACTATGAAAACTATAAAAACTGGGCGATTGTATAAGTTATTAGGCTTAATAGGTCTGATGTTTTTTACTGTGTCGTTATCTGCCCAAACCCGTTACGCTCGATTGAACGTTCCGTTACACCAATGTTACGATAACAACCCGCCTCATCAACCAATCCAGCCATTAAAAAGCCATGCGCCGTTAAACAATCGGCTTCTGAATCTGCCTTCCATTTTGGTAATTGTTCATACGCGGCAAACGCATTTCGGACTTCTTGAATTTCTCTAGGCAATCCCAACTACAACAATATCGGCAACGTGTTGCAGTATTTTGGGGGTGATGGTGTAAGGCGGTTGATAGCTCATTAATCGAGAGACTCACGAGGAACATCGGCATCCAAATCATCATCGTTAATATCATCTGGGAAATCGTCACCCAATCGCAAAAGGGTATCAAAGCCACCTTCACCACAGCTTTTCGTTAAGGTATTTAAAATTCGTTTCATATCAGCTTCGGATTCATAAGGGCCATTCATATAAAATGGTTTGCCCTCTCTACCATAGGTGTAGTTTTCAGGGCTTACGCTGGCATCAATATCACCAAAGATATCATAGGCATTTTTATAATCAGGATGTGGTGCAAAGCCTAGCTCTTTTGAATACTTAAGCAAGCCGTCCAGTAGTTTTTTAGCGCTGGTTTGATGTATCTTTTCAAATGCCCGATCAGCAGTTCTTGCCATTCTGGCTTTAATTCTATGTTCATATTCGTTTTCTGACATGACTAAAAACATGGCATCTTTGACGCCCAGACAAAAGACATCAAGAACAAACGCACCAAAGGCAATGTCCCCGCTCGGAGTGCGCCTTGCTACGACTAGCTCGCCAATACCGGAAGAAAACAGATTGTCGGGAATTAAACACTCATGAATCGGATACTTGGCATAAGCTTTGGCTTTTGTCATGGATCGAGTTACTTTTTTAACTGCAACACTTCTTTTTTTCTTTTTCTTAGCTAGTTTTTTTTGCCGTTGTTGTTCTGATATTGCCATGGTTTTATCCTTAATGAGTTAGATAGAGTCTTAGTAGTTATAATTATTTTTTGTAGGAGTGGCTTTAGCCACGATATTCGTGACTAAAGCCACTCCTACATTTTTACATTTTAGCTTTTTTTACGGTTTGTATTTGTTCACGTTCGGCTTTGATTCTGGCTAATAATGCTACGGCGCTGTTTTCACCGCTGATGAGTTCAGGGTTTTGAGCACGCCATTCGGCAGTGAGTTCACCTCGGAAGGCTTTAGCTAGGACAGCTTGAGTTAAATGGTTAACGCGAGATTGGGCATCTTTAACACGTTGCTCGATTTGATCAGCGTAGGCGAATAATTGTTCGACACGGGAGACAATTTCGGTTTGTTCTTGTAGTGAAGGGCGTAAGAACGGCAACGCGGCTAGTTCTTTACTATTTATATTATTGACTCCACTCGTTGAGCGGGCTTGCATTTCTATAATTTTTCTTATCTGAGAACTCTGTAAACAATAAAGAACATACTTTGGTACTACTAATTGTTGGTTTAGTCTAATACGTATTAGATATCCGGCATATAGACAATGAACATCCTTTTCGGATATTAATGCCGTTTTACCTACTAAATCGACGCTTCCATTAGATCTAATCAGCAGCAAGTCTCCTACAACTAGAGAAAGACTATTTAACTCCTTGTCATCAAAATCGGCGAATTTCATATCAGTTAAATTCAAGAAACCATTATCAATATTAGGAATTCTAATAACTGGTGTATTGCCCTTCTCGTAATCACATTTCTTTGATGTACCGTACCGAATATCACTAGCTACTTCACCAATGGTTACAACAACACTTAAGGACTTGGTTGCATGCCAATCCTCAGTCAACTTCCCACTAACCGCAGCTGCGAGGACAGATTGACGGAAGCGTTTGATTATTTTTGGGATAGTGTCGAGGCGAGTTTTAAGATTATCGACCTGCGCCAATAGCTCATCCAACTTAGCGGCAATTTGTTGTTGTTCGGCAACGGGAGCAAGAAGCACTTTAACAGAAGATAGACCTTGCCGTGTAATCTGAGGTTGAGCTGAGCCAGAAATAACGTCTCCTAATCCACGAGTTTTAAGAGCATAAAGCAAATATTTTTGTAAAACTTGCTTTTCAGCAAGATCATCCAAGGCCATTGCATTGCCATTGATATATGAAAATGACTCTGAAACATGGAGATTTCCACAAGTTGCACCTCGGCACGTAATCATTAACGTTGGTTTTTCATGAGTATATTCATTGTAAAAACCAATTTTCCCATTAGCACCATAAACAACGTATCCACTATCTATAAGCTGAGAGGTTGAAATTGTTTTCCATTGTTTTGGATAGCAGAAATCCATCAGATTTACTTCTCGCCAATCAGCGGGAATACTATTTCCCGCTAGTTCCCAAGCTTCAGCTTGGCTCATTGCTCTGTCTCCATTTTGTCAGTTGCCAGGGCTGGGTTTTGACAAATCCCCCCTAACCCCCCTTTTTCAAAGGGGGGGAATGGTGTTGCTGTATCTTCTAATGAGGGTATTGCATTTGTCGTGTTTTGGATTGAGTTTATCGTGTTTGCTAAAGCTTGGTTTTCACTTGCATTAGCATAACTTGTAGGGCTGGAATCAATTGATGCCAAAGATGTCAAAGCAGAGGTACGACATACTCCCCCCTTTGGAAAAGGGGGGCTGGGGGGGATTTGTCTAATCACTTCAAGCACTGCGTCCGTTTCCAACAACGCCTGTCGATTATCGAAACGCAATACCCTAAGCCCCAGGCTTTGCAAAAAGGCATCCCGTTGCTGGTCTGCTTGTTGATGATCAACTTCAAAATGTTGGCTTCCATCCAGCTCAACGACCAATTGCGCGGCAGCACAATAAAAATCGATAATATACGCCCCTAGCGGTTTTTGCCGATAAAACTGCCAACCATTGATTTGTTTTCGGCGTAGATATTGCCATAGGTGTTGTTCAGCATCGGTCATGTTACTGCGTAAACTACGGCTATTTTGCTTTAAACGTTTTTCATAGGGTAGTAAGATCATACCCGCTCACCCAAACCCAACACTTCAGCCAACAATTCAGTCTGCACTTGTGCCTGATCGCCTGCCCCCAACGCCTGCATTAAATCATTCAACTCTCTCAACGCTTCGGTCAATTCACTCATGGCTTCTGCTGCCAATACATCCGGTTCTGGCAAACTCGCCGCATCCACACTGTCTTGATCTTTTAGCCAGGCAATATCTAAAGAATCGCCTTTCTGTGTGTTAATCCAGTCGCGAGAAAAACACCGCCAGCGCGTTGGTAACTCAGCATCTGTCGCACTCTCAGTAGTCGCGTCAATTTGCCCCTGTACTTCTTGACGCTCTAGGGCATGATAGCAGTCTTCAAACGGCTTTAAATACTGATCACTAAACGGGGTGCGTTTACCGAAACTAGGCATATTGGTACGCAAATCATAGACCCATACAGTTTGCGTACAATGCTCATCTTGCTGTGGATTCTCAGTCGTGCCTTTCGTAAAAAACAGTACATTGGTTTTAACGCCTTGCGCATAAAAGATACCCGTTGGTAATCTGAGGATGGTATGCAGATTACATTTATGCATTAAATCTCGGCGAATATCCGTACCCACACCCGCTTCAAACAACACATTATCAGGCAACACCACCGCCGCACGACCCGCAGGTTTTAGACTACGGTAGATATGCTGTAAAAAGGCCAGTTGTTTGTTACTGGTTTTATAAGTAAAGTCATCACGCGTGGGGCCACCGCCGCCTTTAGCCGTGCCAAACGGGGGATTGGTTAAAATAACATCAGCGGCTGACAGTTGCGTACCGGGCAAACCCAAGGTATTACCTAAATGCACCACGCCTTCATCGTCACCTTCCATTCCGTGTAATAAACAATTCATCAGCGCTAAACGCCGCGTACCCGGCACTAGTTCCATACCCACAAAGGCTTTATTACGTTGAAAGGTTTGGGCTTGCTCGTTTAGATTATAAAGCTCATCAGTGTGACCTTTAATATAGGCATCAGCCGCAATTAAAAAACCAGCGGTTCCGGCAGCGGGGTCTTGAATCACTTCACCAGCTTGCGGTTTTATACACCGAATAATGCTGTCGATTAAAGGCCGTGGTGTAAAGTATTGGCCTGCACCTGATTTGGTTTCACTGGCATTCTTTTCTAATAAGCCTTCGTATAAATCCCCCAAACCATCGCGTCTAGCACTAAACCAGTCGATGCTGTCTAGGGATTTAATCAGTTGTTCTAAATGCCGTGGTTCGCGTAAGCGGGTTTGCGCATCGGCGTATATGGCTAAGATTAACGGGTCAGTGATAACAACTTTTTCAATGGTTTTATCGGCATCGTTAGGGTCTTTGCTGATTTCTTTACCCGTTGAAAGGGTAAACAGCATCCGTTTGTATTCGGTCAACAGGGATAAGCCACTTTTGCTATTCAAATCCGACCATCGGCAACCTTCTGGGAGTTTATGCTTATCCAACAATCTGGCTTCGGTATTTTCAAATTCCATTTTAATGAATAACAGTAATACTAGCTCTGTCACATAATCACTGTAATTAATGCCGTCGTCACGCAATACGTCACAGAGGTTCCAAAGTTTTTGTACGATATCGTTGTTGTTCATTATTTCAAGAATGACTATGCAATTCTTGACAAATTGTTTCTCGTACTACGTCGGACAAAGTCATGCCTTGTGCAAATTGTCTTAATGCTTCATTCATCAAGGTTTGATAATTACCATTACTCATTTCAGCACGCGCTTTAAAAACGGCTAATGGTCATTATCTACACGCATGGTAATCCTAGACTTACCGCCATGTTCAGCTTGGAGTTGCGCCAAACCAGGGATTGCATTAACGGGCTTAGCATCGCTAAAGTCCATATTAGCGTATTGGTTAAACAAGGGATCAGAATTGTTGCTCATAATTTTTCCTCTGGCAATGATCGGCGTTGTATTAGAAAAAACGATCATAACAAGGCTGTTTCTCTTAGAAAATCATCATGACTATCTTCTAGTAAGTTTGCGCCAGCATCAAAAGCCATGCGTAAAAAAGCAACTCGTCCAATGCCTAGCCATGTTGCGGCAGTACCTGATGTCAACTTACCTTCTTTAAATAAACTAATTGCGGCTTGTTTTTTTAAATAATTGGCAAAGTCTTCTGCGTTAAGATGTATACCCATTAGTAATTCAGGTGGGCAATCAATAGTTAGGGTGTGCTGCATAGTAATTCCTCTATTTGTGGTGTTACGTCAAAATCCCTAAGTATCAAGTCAAGTGAATCAAATTCATAGCCATCAGTGGGCATACTGAGAAGGTAATCAGTAAAGGCAGTCAATTGAAGGCTATCGGTCTCGGAACTAAATTTATTTTTAGCATCTTGTAATGACCATTGCTTAGT
The DNA here is from genome assembly GCA_903873165.1 of uncultured Methylococcaceae bacterium. Taxonomy (GTDB): domain Bacteria; phylum Pseudomonadota; class Gammaproteobacteria; order Methylococcales; family Methylomonadaceae; genus Methylobacter_C. The sequence continues at coordinate 5,688 of CAIQNQ010000044.1, forward strand.
TTGCATAAATACCCCTTGAACTAGCTAGTTGAGCTGGCTAGATTATAACAGGATTTCTTTTACCCCAGCGCTTGCCAGAGGTTTTCATTAAGTGCTTCCAGCACCTTATCCAGATCACCGTCAAGTAAGGTGTTTAAACGCTTAGATCCCGTCAATAAATTATCTTAGGTTAATGCTGAAGTAAACCCGCTCTAATCATCAAGCGATGACTGGTTATTTCTGCATTAGCCGATGCTATTTTTACATCCTAATCCTAAGCAAAATCAAATTGACTAACTTGGTCATTATATGTTATATAATGTTAGAGTTTGATAGCAATTGTACTAACAAACTTACCCAGATTCTTTCATCAATTTAGCAATTAAAACCAACAAAATCAGGAGTACTTTATGACGACATACAATGGCACGATAAATGACGAAACTCTCACGGGGGGGGGGTAATGATTTTTTTAATGTATCCGCTGGAACAGATTATATAGACGGTGGTAAGGATACGGATAAGTTAATCGTTGATGTGGACTTATCGACGTATACCAACACAATTTCCTATAATATTAATGGTTATAAAGTGGGGGGTGACAATATTTATTATGACACTAACCCC
>CAIQNQ010000045.1 GCA_903873165.1 uncultured Methylococcaceae bacterium
CTAAGAGATACGTTAGAAAAACTGCCCACGTGGCCTTATAGTCGTATTGATGAATTGCTGCCTTTTCCGGCTGCTTCCTCAGAGGTTAGCTCACAGGGTGAAAAATAAAGGTAGGTGGATTTGTTGTTCGCTTACGGTATATACTAATTCAATTATACTTAAATTGAAACATTTATTAAAACTTTTGGTTTTTTTGATCGGATGAATTTTACTGCTTATCCAAGTCTCGTAGGTGTTGGAGCTTTTCTTTAATCTTAATTTCAAGGCCACGTTCTACTGGGTGGTAGTATCGTGTTGGGGGAAAATGCTCAGGAAAGTAGTTTTCACCTGCGGCGTATGCTTCAGGCTCGTCATGGGGATAACGATACTGTTTTCCATAATCTAAGTCTTTCATCAGTTTGGTGGGTGCATTTCTTAAATGCACGGGCACGCTTAAACTGCCGCTTTGTTGAGCATCTATTTTAGCGGCATTGTAAGCCTTATAAACGGCATTACTTTTGGGGGCACTGGCCAGGTAAACAATGGCTTGTGCTAGGCTTAATTCCCCTTCTGGACTGCCCAATCTTTCTTGCGCTTCCCAGGCATTGATGGCAACTTGCAAGGCTCTGGGGTCGGCATTGCCAATATCCTCAGAGGCCATTCTTACGATTCTTCTGGCTAAATAAGCTAAATCGCATCCGCCATCCATCATGCGGCATAACCAATATAAGGCGGCGTCTGGGGCGCTACCTCTCACGGATTTGTGTAAGGCGGATATTTGATTGTAAAACTCTTCGCCTTGGTTATCAAAGCGTCTTACACCACCGGATAAAACTTCTTTTGCGCAGTCCAGAGTGATTTCGGTATCACCTTTAGCGCTGGCGAGTTCTACGGCAATTTCTAGTAAATTAAGGAGTTTCCGTGCATCACCGTCGGCGCTATCAGCAAATTGTTGTTTGATGAGTTCAGGCATTTCTATGCCCATTGAGCCTAAGCCTTTTATTTTGTCATTGAGTGCTTGATCTAGTACTGATCTTAAATCAGCAGAACTGAGTGCGTTTAATACATAGACACGCGCTCTGGATAACAAGGCATTATTAAGGGCAAATGAGGGATTTTCTGTCGTAGCGCCGACAAAATACAGGGTGCCATCTTCGACATGGGGTAGAAAAGCATCTTGTTGGGACTTATTAAAGCGGTGCACTTCGTCAACAAATAAGACGGTGCGTTTATGTTGTTCTAAATGGATTTTTTGGGCTGTACTGACGGCTGCTCTAATTTCTTTAACGCCCGATAATACGGCAGAAATGGCTATAAATTCAGCGTCTGAATGTTGGGCGATTAATCGTGCTAAGGTGGTTTTTCCAGTGCCGGGCGGGCCCCAAAATATCATCGAATGTAAACGACCCGAGAGAATAGATTCATAAAGCGGTTTGCCAGCAGACAGTATATGATGTTGGCCAATATAATCAGTTAAAGATTGCGGTCGCATTCTATCTGCTAACGGTTTGGTTAAATCGTCAAACATAAGTTCAAATTAAATCGACCAGAAATAGGAACTATAATGAGAGGCTATGCTTCATTGGTCAGAGAATACATCTGCGCCTTTGGGTGTCTTAAATTCAAAGATGCTCGGTTTAATGGCCTGATTTAATAAGACATTAGAAAAATAAATCCGTGTCAGTTGTCCAAAATTATCGCTCAATTCCATGCCTCCTAAATTACCTTTATCTAAACCAATCACGATGTATTTAAAACTACTATCTTGGTTTTTAGGCAGTAATTTGATCCAGGTTAATTCGCCATCTGTGCCTTGGTCTTGCATCGTAAAGTTGTCTTCTAAAGAAATATTACCGCTTAATAATAAGGCTGGGGTAGAGCCGACTGACTCATCTAATTTTTTAACGGTGACTTGATCTAAGTCGGTATCATAAAACCATACTTTGCCGGAAGTAGAGACAATTTGTTGTTGGAATGGCTTTTGATAATCCCAGCGAAATTTACCTGGGCGTTCTAAATAAAAGACGCCATAACTGGTTTGATAAGGGTTACCGGATTCATTAATTAAAACCTGTTTAAAATCGGCGGTCAGAGACTTGGATAATTTTAAAAAAGCTTGTAATTGTTGGACGGGTTTTTCTGCTGAATAAGCAACGCTGTTATTTATTAATAATAAAAGCGCACTTAAAAGAAATAGAGTTTTTTTAAACATAGTTATTTTAGAATTTATTGTTTTTCTGGATTGTTAATATTTGGATCAGGTTCAAAAACATCAGTAGGTGTATTGTTATCTGGATTAAAATAACCGAGTCTACACTCTGAATAAGTGATGGGCTCTGATCCGGCAATATAAGGGTATTGCCTGCCACTGCCGCAGTCAGGGTTAATTAAAAGGCCACGATTAGGGTCAACCCTAGCAAAAGTAATATTATCTGGCGGGGTTAAATTAACGGGCTGAGTTGAGATTTGCTTCATTAATTCAGACCAGATAGGTAAAGCACCTGTGGAGCCAGTTAAACCTATAGGTTTATTATCATCACGCCCCATCCAAACGACGGATAAATAATCACCTGTATAGCCAGCAAACCAGCTGTCTTTGGCATCGTTAGTCGTACCAGTTTTACCAATTAAACCGTAAGTTTCAGGAAAGTAGGCGTATGCAGATTTACCAGTGCCCTCATGCATAACACCTTGTAACATGGTGTTGGTAATATAAGTGGCGGCTGGATCTAATACTTGCTTAACAGTTAATGGGTAGCTTTGTAAAGATTTACCCGTTTGATCAATAACGGCTCTAATCGTTTTAATAGGAGTTGAGAAACCGTCTCCTGCTAGGGTTTGATACATCTGGGTAACTTCTATCGGGGTTAGTGCGCCAGCCCCCAATAATAATGAAGGAAATAAATCCAGCTTTCTATTAACCCCCATTTTTTTTAAAGTCTTTGCGACATTTTCAACGCCGACATCCATGCCGATCCTTACCGTGGCTAAATTGTAAGATTTTGCTAAGGCTTTATATAATGGAATAGTCCCGTGTTCTCTATGATCATAGTTTTTGGGTATCCAATCGACACCATTGTCGCCCTTAACGACAATTGTTGCGTCCCTAATAGGCGTGGTGATGGTGTATTTATCAGAATTTTCTATGGCTGTTAAATACACGGCGGGTTTAACCAGTGAGCCAATAGGTCTAACCGCATCTAGTGCTCGGTTAAAACCGCCAGCGATACTTTCTCTGCCACTCGTTAATGCCGCGACTTCGCCACTATCGCGCCGCGTGACAATCACAGCCGCTTCAAGTTCATCGGCGTGTGGTAGTTTAGATAAC
>CAIQNQ010000046.1 GCA_903873165.1 uncultured Methylococcaceae bacterium
GTTGGCTGAACATGTCTAAACGCTCCTCTGCGTTGTGAAGGTTAGAATCAGGTATAATGCTGACTTAATTTTAATTGTTAAAGCTGTCATGACTACACCACGACTCGCTTGGGCCATCACTGGTTCGGGTCATTATATAGAAGAATGTCTTAATTTCGTGCTGACACTCGAAAATGTCGATTTATACTTAAGTCAGGCGGCGGAAGAAGTCATCAAAATGTACGGTTTTAATCTGACTGAAATTCGCGAAAAAATGCCGGTTTATAGAGATAAAGCCGCCTCTTCACCACCCGTGGGTTTGTTTTATTCGGGGTATTATCACACTTTTGTGATGGCGCCCGCTACGTCCAATACTGTCGCAAAATGTGTATTAGGGATAGCTGATTCCTTAGTGTCTAATCTATTTGCCCAAGCGGGTAAATGTCGTGTTCCCAGTATTGTGTATCCTTGTGATATTGCTCCAGAGATGGAGACCACAGCACCTAAAGGCAAAATGGTGATGGTGTATCCTCGACAAATTGATCTTGAGGCTACTGATAAATTGGCGACAATTGAATACACCCGTATCGTTAAAAGTGTCGATGAGTTGATAGCGAGTGTTAATGCTCGGTTGCTAGAAGTGGCTGAAGGAACTCCCGCTTAAATGGCTGAGCATTTATTATTTTTAACGGGTAAGTTAGCCGAAAAACAATTACGCAATATTCTGGTGAAAATGCAGCCAGAGTTTACGTATACGGTGCATCAATTGGGTATTAAAGTCGCGGCCTTAATGACCGCTGATATGGTTGCGCGGCGTTTGCAGGACACTTTTGGCGCCGATCGCATAATTGTGCCTGGTCGATGTCGAGGTGATTTAGAGGCTTTATCTAAAGACTTAGGTTTACCCGTGGTTCGTGGTCCAGAAGAGCTTAAAGATTTGCCACAATATTTTGGTAAAGCCGCGCAAAAAGCAGATTTATCGCATTATAAAGTTAAGATATTCGCAGAAATTGTGGATGCGCCTAATGTATCAGTTGATGAGGTGCTTAAGCGTGCCCATTATTACAAAAGTGTCGGTGCGGATGTGATTGATATTGGTTGTTTACCCAGCACCTATTTTCCGCACATGGAAGATATTATCCAAACCCTAAAGCAAGAAGGCTTTACGGTTAGTATTGATTCGTTAGAAGCCAATGATTTGTTAAGAGGAGGTAAGGCTGGGGTAGATTACATGCTGAGTCTGCATGAAAGTACTTTATGGATTGCGGATGAAGTGGCAGCTACGCCAATTTTAATTCCCGAAAAGCATGAAGATTTAGCATCTTTAGATAGAGCGATAGAGATCATGCAAGCTAAAAACCGGGACTTTATTGTTGATCCTATTTTAGATCCTTTGCACTTTGGTTTTACTGATTCTGTGGTGCGTTATCATGCGGTTAGGAAAAAACATCCAACTGTAGAGATGATGATGGGGGTAGGTAATATTACTGAGCTAACTCATGCTGATACGGCGGGGATGAATACTCTATTATTAGGTATATGTTCTGAGCTAAACATTAATAGCATTTTAGCTACCCAAGTCAGTAAACATGCGTGTAGAGCGGTTAAAGAAGCGGATTTAGCAAGACGAATTATGTATGCCGCTAAACAACAAGATACCTTACCTAAACACATCGATGCGGGTTTAATGGCCTTGCATGAAGTCTCACCTTTTCCGTATTCCTACGAAGAGATTGAAGACTTAGCCAGCCAGATTAAAGACCCTAATTACCGCGTACAAATTAGCGCTGAAGGTGTGCATATTTTTAATCGTGATGGTTTGCACAGTGCAGTTGATCCTTTTGAGTTATATCCCAAATTAAAAGTGGAGACTGATGGCGGTCATGCTTTTTATCTAGGGGTTGAATTAGCAAGAGCAGAAATTGCGTGGCAATTAGGTAAGCGATTTACGCAAGATCAGGCCTTAACATGGGGGTGTGCAACGGATCAGTTAGAGCAAACAGTTGATCTGCATAACTTTAAGCCAGTCGGTACTACTTTACAAAAGTCGTCATGATTCAAGAACTCATTGTTACTACCCAGAATACGGCTGGGGAAACGCATCTTGCCCCTATGGGTATTCATTTACGCGGTGATGAGATTATCATCTTACCGTTTAAACCCTCTACGACACTTAATAATATAGTCGAGTCTAAAGTGGCTGTACTTAATTATTGTGATGATGTTCGAGTGTTTGCGGGTTGTTTAACAGGACGGCGTCTGTGGCCTTTACAAGCAGCTGAACTGGTTAATGGACAGGTATTGACCTGTGCTTTGTCGCATACCGAGCTTGAGTTAGTGCGTATCGAGGATGATGAAACTCGCCCTAAGTTGTTTTGTAAAGCGGTGCATAGTGTTAATCATGCGCCGTTTAAGGGGTTTAATCGTGCGCAGTATTCTGTGTTAGAAGCCGCAATTTTGATCAGTCGTTTAAATTGGTTGCCGATGGAAAAGATTGATGCAGAAATAGCTTATTTGCGTATTGGCTTAGAAAAAACCGCAGGTGATAGGGAGTTAGAAGCGTGGTCTTGGTTAATGCAGGTGATTGATGCGCATAAGTCACACAAATCATCTTCAGATACGCAGCCTAAGCTTGATCAGCCTAAAGCGGAGCAAACGCTATGACTGGAATGTTAGCGAGTGTTAATAGCCTCGCCGAGGCACGTTTGGTTTTGCAAGTTGGCGTTGATATTATCGATCTTAAACAGCCAGAGCAGGGTGCATTAGGTGCGTTAGCCTTAGCTGATGTTCGAGCTATAGTTACTGAGATTGATGGGCGATGCCTAGTTAGTGCCACGATTGGTGATTTGCCCATGCAGCCTGAAGTGGTTTTCAACGCTGTTAAAGCAATGGCTGAAACGGGCGTTGATTATATTAAGATAGGTTTTTTTCCGGGAGGAGATTGGCAAGGTACGTTGAATAAACTGTCGGCTTTAACCGAACCACCTGTACCTACCCCTTCACCGCTTAATCTTCAAAATTCTATAAGTTCCTCTGAATCCGCCAGCACTATAGAATCGTTAGCTTGTATGGATTTGTTAACTATTTCAAAATATAAATTAATTGCGGTTTTATTTGCTGATACTCAGCCATACTTTTCTATTTTATCGGCTTTAAAAGCAGCTGGGTTTGTAGGCGTTATGGTCGATACTATGAATAAAAGCTGTGGCTCATTAACCCACTTAATGTCTGAGCAAGATTTGGCGTTGTTTGTTAATAAAGCAAAAGAGTTAGATTTGTTGTGTGGTTTAGCTGGATCATTAAGATTAGCGGATGTACCAAACCTATTGTGCTATCAACCGGATTATTTAGGTTTTAGAGGGGCTTTGTGCCATGCTCACGAGCGAGTAGGGCAGTTAAATCTTGATGCTGTTCAAGAGATTAAAAATTTAATTTTAAAAGATCAGTTGTGATTGCTTAGTCGAGTATTTTATTCCTATGCCTTGGTCTTTGTTGATAAGATAAGCCTTGTTATATTCCCTAGTCATCAGGTAACAGCATGAGTCCCATTAACAAACTTTCTCAACTGGATTTAAATGAAACCTACAGTTACGCCGATTACTTAACCTGGCAATTCGATGAGACCGTTGAGCTTATTAAAGGTAAGATTCAACTAATGTCACCTGCACCTAACGTGCTGCATCAAAGTATATCTTGGTACTTTACTGGAACTCTTTTTAATTATTTCATTAATAAACCCTGTCGCGCTTTTGCGGCTCCCTTTGATGTCCGTTTATACAATAAAATAAAATCAATACTAACCAACAAAGAAATCTTTACCGTAGTACAGCCTGATTTATGTGTCATTTGTAACCCGGAGCAACTGGATGTTCAAGGTTGTAATGGTGCGCCGGACTGGATTATTGAGATTTTATCCAAAGGCAACTCCAAGCGTGAAACTCAAGAAAAATACGCGCTTTATCAAGAAAGCGGCGTGAAAGAGTATTGGATAGTTTTTCCTTATGAGCAATCTGTACATCAATTTGTATTAAATGATCAAACAGAAAAATACGAACTTATTACGATGTATTCAGGAGACGATAAAGCCAGTCCTGCGTTATTCCCAGATTTATTAATCGATTTGGCTGAAGTATTTGCAGAGTAACTTTAGTTAAAATTTAAATGGCTTCAGTGGTAGAAGAGGAAGAGTAAAATTTTATGGGTTTTTCAAGAGATTAAAGAGTTAATATCACGTATAATTTGTTAGTAACTACAACTTTTTTAAAAGATTTGGATCATGTCAATTAGCCTTAGAAAAATTACCCATCAAGTTTTAGTCGGCGATGTAAAGGTTGGGGGTGGTGCTCCTATCGTCGTTCAATCGATGACTAACACAGATACTGCTGATGTAGCAGGTACTGTTAAACAAATTATCGAATTAGCCACTGCTGGTTCTGAGTTAGTTAGAATCACGGTTAATTCTGAAGAAGCGGCGCAAGCAGTGGCTGAGATTCGGCATACCTTAAATGAAAGAGGATGTACGGTTCCTATCGTCGGTGACTTTCATTTTAATGGTCATAAACTCTTAGAAAAATATCCTGATTGTGCGGCGGCCTTAGATAAATATCGTATTAATCCTGGTAACGTGGGTCGTGGTAAAAGTCGTGATCCACAGTTTCAACAAATGATTGAATTTGCTGTCAAATATAATAAGCCTGTTCGTATTGGTGTTAACGGTGGTAGTTTAGATCAGTCTGTTTTAACCCGTTTATTAGATGAAAATAGAGCATTATTGCATCCTGAACCTTTAGCCGCAGTTACGCGTAAAGCGATCGTGTTATCAGCCTTAGAAAGCGCTGCAAAAGCCGAAGAAATTGGCTTAGGTAAAGATAAAATTATCTTATCTTGCAAAATCAGTAATGTGCAAGAACTAATCAATATTTACCAAGACTTATCTAGCCGTTGTGATTATGCCTTACATTTAGGTTTAACAGAAGCCGGTATGGGTTCTAAAGGTATCGTGTCATCAGCGGCGGCGTTATCGGTGTTAATGCAACAAGGCATTGGCGATACGATTCGTATTTCTTTAACACCTGAGCCAGGTGGTGCAAGAACGCAAGAAGTGATTGTGGGCCAAGAGATTTTACAAACTATGGGCTTTAGATCATTTACACCGATGGTTATTTCTTGTCCGGGTTGTGGTCGCACTACCAGTGATTATTTCCAAAAGTTGGCGATGGATATTCAAACGTATCTTCGCGATCAAATGCCTGTATGGCGTTCGCAATATCCAGGTGTAGAAACAATGGAAGTTGCGGTTATGGGTTGTGTGGTTAACGGCCCTGGTGAAAGTAAGAGTGCTAATATTGGTATTAGTTTGCCGGGTACTGGAGAATCTCCTGTAGCACCTGTTTATGAAGACGGTGAGAAAACGGTCACTCTCAAAGGTGATAAGATCGCTGAAGAGTTTCAAGAAATCGTGCAACGTTATATCGAAGCCCATTACGCCCCTCAATAGCGTTACGTGTTTTATGTAGATAATACTTTCAAGTTTAAGAAAGTATAGTTATCAAATTAGCCTCTGAGGAGTGGATTACTAACACTTCATAAGGGGCTTTTTTGTAGATGTTATTTTATGTGTCCTCGTTGTATCCCTGGACAAATTGAAATTTTAGGGTAAATATATCTTGGGTAAATGTTTTATCCAATGAGGGACTTGCAAAACTCATTAAAGCGAGCTGAATTATTAGCCAGAACGCCAAAAAAAAGAAAATAACCTGCTCAAAAATGATAAAATAGCACCTACTAAAATCCAATTATTATCAATAATATGAGCAGATTACGAGATA
>CAIQNQ010000047.1 GCA_903873165.1 uncultured Methylococcaceae bacterium
ACAATCTTGTTTTTCATGCCCATCCTGTGCTTGAACAAACTCTGGGGGTAATGGAATCACCTGTTTTTGACCGGGTGCCACAATAACAGGGGTAATCACACTATGACGATAAAGGATCTTGCCGTTTTTTAAAGTCTGCTTGTTTTCTACTGTTGAATTCTGGACACGTTAGATAATTTTGTTCATAACTGCCATTTTTGTTGCACGTTTTCACTTTGTCGGTATTATGCAACAGCAAGGCTGTTAGGTGTCTACGTTTTACTTTTTAATTTAATATAACGCCTGTATGTATGCGTATATTAGCCATCTTTTTGAGCTACAATGTAGCTCGGTAACTTTTTAGAGAAATACACCATGCCCGCAAATGCAGTTGTTCGCGCTCGAATTGACGAGCACATAAAAGAAGAGGCTACCATCGTGCTTGCGTCGATGGGGCTTACTGTATCCGATGCATTTCGTATTATGCTGACTCGCATAGCCCACGAAAAGGCGCTCCCTTTCGATCCGTTAGTTCCGAATGCAGAAACTATTGAGGCCATGAAGGAAGCGCGCCGTGGAAATCTTCCTTCGTTTAACACGGTTGACGATTTGCTGGCGGATTTGAATGCGGCGGATTGAGTCGACTAGTACTTTTAAACGTGATTACAAGCGGGTAAAGGCTACACCCAAGCATCGAGACATTGATTCACTTTTGCCCGAAGTATTAAGGCAATTGGCTATTGATTTGGCTTTGCCAGAACGTAATCGAGACCATTCGCTGACAGGTGACTGGAAAGATCATCGTGATTGCCATGTTAAACCCGATCTAGTGTTGATCTACCGAAAGCCAAATGATGAAGTATTGCAGCTTGTTCGGCTCGGTTCACATGCCGAATTGGGTTTATGATAAAGAATCGAAAACTGATCTGTGACATTACCTTATTTTTTGAATCTCTTTGTTTGACATTAATGGCAAGGTGTTCACGATAACAACCATTCGCCTTTTTCAGAAATTGCTTGATACATACTGTCTGGAGCGAGATCAATTTCATCATCACCCCATGATACAAAGCCGTCCGTGACTTTTATTTGCTTAAAAAACTCAGGATTTTGCAGCTTTTCAAAAACACCATATAGATAAGAGGGCAAGAATTGCACTTTACCGGTTAAACCATCTGCAAAACGGACTTTAAAAGACAGCTCGTCTACAATTTCAGCTTCAATAACATCGTAATACATAAAAAACCGCCTTTAGGGTAACGGGTTAATTTTATCGGGTTGATGATGCAATCGGCATTTATCCCAATCGCTTAATAATTCCTCACGGTGTAATTCTGCCCAATCCAACACTAAATTTAAAGCCCGACGTGGTAACTGACCTTCTAATATTTCAAGGGTCAGGATGTTGATTGCTGCTTTATGTTCGGCATTGCTTTTCCCTGTAATTAATTAGTTTTTATTCAATCACTTGTGAGCGAATGGGTATATTAATCCTTTAAAACGATTCAAGACAATTGACCACTGAAAGCATTTTTTAAAGTTTATCCGGGTTGTTTTTATGTCAAAATCAAATAACCATCAAATAAGAAAACAATAATGAATCAAGGTGTTAAAAAACGATTGATATGATTTATTAAATAATCGTCAAATAAAAATCTAAGCCCATAAAGGCACATAACTTCTATGTTTCCTATATTTATTTTCAGGATCATCCTCTTTTATCTTTCCTGTTTTAAATGTATCTTTAATAATCCGAGACGCGATAGCCGCATTTTTATCATCAATATTAAGACGTTCTCTTAATCTTTGGTTTGTCATCTTTTCATGTATTTAATTTACCGGCAAAGGCTTTTTGCAGGATGGATTTCTTCAATTCGTGCAAGTCGTTTATTTTCTGTTGGTAGATGATTTCTAATTGCTTGGTTTTGGCTGATAGGGCATCTAGTTTTTGGACGATAGTTTGTTGTTCTTGGAGTGATGGAAGCAGTACTGAAATTTTTCTTAAGTCTCCAATATTAATTTGCATTAATGCAGCACCATAAGTCTTACCTTTAATCTGCTTCAAAATATAAGAGGAAATAAATTGATAATAACTAAAATCACGATTAACTTTTTGGGGGTTAAAACAAATAGGCACGATACCTCTTGTAACATTAGCTCCTTTTAGCGGAAGAGTCGCAATTGAAATGGTCCCTGTATTACCCCTGACACAAAGCAGTAACTCATCACCCATTAGAGTAGTTCTTTTATATGAATCTGCAAGCTTTGGATCAATTAACTTAAGTCCTCACGGTTCGCCCATTTTGGTGTCTGCTTCCATGAATTGCAACGCCAGCCCTTGATAAATTGCAGTAGAGGAACCCAGTAGTGCCAAAATGCGTGACTGCACTGCGTTTAGCGGACTCACACTGTGATGGTCTATTTCACCGGAACTGACAACGGCCAAGCTGATGCCGACAAATGCTCGAAGCATCATCTCGGTGGTCGGTCTGGCAGTCGCCCGCTTGGGGTTCCCTGCGTAAATCCCATCAAGTTTTTCGTTCTGCTCCTGCAAAGCTTTGCGCACCGTGAACTCGACCAGGCACACTACTCGCAGGCCAATGCTAAGCAGGCGGACTAAACCCTTGATGCGGGTCGTTGACGTGAGAAATAGCGGGGTCAAACCCAGCATATCGCCACGAAAGCGGTTGAAGCCACGTTCAACGATATATTCTTCGCGATAAGCGAGCACCGCTTCGCCTAAACCCAGTTCGGTGTCATTGCAAATGTACACCCGCCAACCCATACAGCGCACGGTGTTTTCGTAGGCTGTGGCATCGCAAGAAGTGCTGACTGTCACGGTTACCACCGTCACCTCATGCGCGGGACGCATGAG
>CAIQNQ010000048.1 GCA_903873165.1 uncultured Methylococcaceae bacterium
ACTAAACATGGTCGCCATACCACCACTGCCGCAACGCTTTATCATTTACCTGAGGGTGGTGATTTAATCGACAGCCCAGGGGTAGCGATTTTTGGTTTAGCCGGCTTATCAGAGTATCAATTAGCCAATGGATATCGAGAGTTTCAACCGTATATAGATCAATGTCAGTTTAACGATTGCCGACATCTTAAAGATAAAGGCTGCGCAATTATTGTTGCCGTAGAGAATGGCGAAATCACCAGCACCCGCTATGATCGATTCTTAAAACTACGTGAGAAAATGGCACTAAAGAATTAGTTAAACGCAGTTTTCTGGCGATATAACGCTAACACTTGTCTGACGTAGTTTTGCGTTTCTGGATAAGGGGGGATGCGATTATTATTGCGGAGTACGGCATTTTCTCCCGCATTATAAGCCGCTAATGCTAAGCCTAAATTGGGTTTAAACAATTCGATTAAGTACTTTAAATATCGAGTTCCACCATCTACATTTTGATGCGGATTATTTCTATCCAACACCCCAAAGCGTTTCGCGGTATCTGGCATTAATTGCATTAAACCCACTGCGCCTTTTGGGGATTGAGCCGTTATATTATAAGCCGACTCGGTTTCTATCACGGCCCTAACTAACCTAGCATCCACTTGATGCTTATAAGCCGTTTGCTCTATAAAACGATCAAAATTATTTTTGTTAGGTTTAATTAAATGCCCCAAGCTTAATGGATCTAAATCGTCATCCTCAGGAAGCGTTTCTTTAAGAATGGGGATTAGTTTAGGCGGGCTTTTAATAATGCGTTGATAATGATCGTTCCTGGGTTTATCCGTATAAAAAACCGTTCCGTGACTATCAATAAATTTATATACATCAGCCCACAAAGATTGACAAACCGTTAAACCAATTAAAATAATCGATAACCGAATAATTAACATAAACTCTTTACAGTGATCATTATCGGTTAACCTGCATAAATTACATCCAGTTAAAAAAGCCTAGTTAAGTATTAGTCAGTAAATCTGTAATATTAAAGTTAAGCCTATATTGTCTTAACTACCACGGCACTAGCTGCTTTAAGCGCTTTTTGACGCGCCTCATCAGTTGTCTTGGCTGTCGCTAAAGCCACACCCATACGTCTATGCACATAAGCTTCTGGCTTACCAAATAATCTTATTTCTGCATCAGGATCAGCTAACGCTAATTCTAAGCCTTGATATACTACACCTTTTGCATCCACACCACCTAAAATGACTGCACTCGCTCCGGCTTGCTGTAATTGGGTGTTAACGGGCAAACCTAAAATGGCCCGAGCATGTAGTTCAAATTCATTTTGTCTTTGGGTAGCCATCGTCACCATACCCGTATCATGCGGTCGAGGACTCACTTCACTAAACCAAACTTGATCACCCTTAATAAACAACTCTACGCCAAATAAACCTAAACCACCGATTTCTTGGGTCACCTTATAAGCAATCTCTTGTGATAACTTTAAAGCCGCCGCAGTCATCACTTGGGGTTGCCAACTCTCCCGATAATCACCATTTTCTTGCACATGGCCTATTGGCTCACAGTAATAAGTTTGCACTACACCATCAGCATCTAACGCTCTAACCGTTAATAAGGTAATCTCAAAATCAAATTCAATCTTGGCTTCAACAATCACTTTACCCGTATCAACACGTCCACTGGATTTAGCATAATCCCAAGCCGCTTGTAACTGATCAGCGGCTTTAACCATAGACTGACCTTTACCAGAAGAAGACATGGTGGGCTTAATAAAACACGGATAGCCAATACCGCCATTCACTGCGGCTTGTAATTCTGCGTAATTTTCGGCGAAAGCATAAGCAGACGTCGGTAACATTAAATGCTCTGCCACCAACGTTCTAATACCTTCTCGATTCATGGTCAATTGAATGGCTCTGGCATTGGGTACCACCGTGCAACAACCTTCCGCTTCAATTTCTGCCAAGGCTTGGGTAGCAATCGCTTCAATCTCTGGAATAATAAAATGCGGCTTTTCTTTAGCAATCAGATCTTTGACTGCGTCACTGTCCGTCATATCAATGGTATAACTGCGATGGGCAACTTGATGCGCTGGGGCGTTTTCATAACGATCAACAGCAATCACTTCTACACCGTAACGTTGTAAAGAAATCGCGACTTCTTTACCTAACTCACCACTGCCCAGTAATAAAGCCTTCGTCGCTCCAGGGGTTAACGCTGTACCTATTGTCATTTAGAATCCGCCAAGTAATTATCTATATCTTCTTTTGAAAAACCAATCTTTCTAGCCACTCGATCAGCATGACTCACCCGAGAAATCCCCGAGATTAATTTATAAGTGGGTAAATCATCGGCAAACTCAACTTGTCTGGGCAAACCAATACGTTTTTTAACAAACTTATCGACCAATTGATGATTATGGGTAATGAGTATAGTGCTATTACCTTTACGATAAAATCCATCTAACACATTAGCTGACGATTCCATCTTCTCTTCAAAAGTAGTACCTTCTGATAACTCATCTAGCACCACTAAACTTTTAGGCGTGGTCGCTAAGAAAATATCTCTAGTCCGCTTTAATTCGGTACCAAAACGACCTTCACCATCATTTAAATGACTCACTTCTGATACCTGATAAAAAACTCTATCTGCCACTGTCATAGTAGCCGCTTGTGCAGGCACATAACAACCAATCTGCGCTAACACTTGAATCTGGGTAATGGTCTTACAAAATGCCGTTTTACCGCCACTATTTGGGCCAGTTACCAAGACTAATTTATCATCTTCTAAAACAAAATCATTGCCAACATAAGCGGGCTGACCTTTGGCTAACACAGGGTTTTTAGCATTAGTTAAATTAATCTGATGATGTTCACCAGCAATCAAATCAGGTAATACTGTTGGACTTTCAAAGGCATCGGCAAACTTGATAAAGGCTATTAACTCATCTAACTGACCTAAAGCATCTAATGTTTCTGCAACTTCCGCAGACTGTCTATAAATATTTCTTAACGGGATAATGCAACTGTCCCTATCAAATCCGCCAACTACGGGATAATAAACGAGTAATAAAGGGACAAAGAATATTGAGAATGTCGGTATAGCTTCCGCAGAAAGATTAAACATATCACTGGGGAAAAAGTGCATTAAACTCCACAACGCCCCAAAAAACAATCCGATTAATAACGGTTTAAATAGATTAGGTCTAAATATAATGGCAGGTGACCACGAGTTTTGTCTTTCAATTTTAGATTGAATACCCGCTTCAGCAATATAGGCCGGCCCTACCATTAAATGATAGGCACGTGAACTTGAAAATGCTTTAATTTTATCAAACAGCTGCTTTAGATACGGGCTATTAGGTGTGCCAATATCATTGACTTGATCGACTAAATCTAATAATAAACGCACCCCGCGTTTATATTGCAGATAACCATAACCTTCAATTTCATGATCTTCTCTAGCGGTACCAAAAGAACCTAAAAACTCACCGAACAATAACAAATAAAAGTTTTTTTCTTGATAAACAGCCGTTTCTAAAATATTTTCTACTGCAAGCCTTAAGCCTTCATGCTCACGTAATTCAATTAATGCGTCTTGCTTAGCTTGCAAAGCCTGTAAATCATCAGAAGGCTGCGCTAAAGATCGATAGATAGTCGCTTGTCCAATAGTCGTACTCGCATGATTAACTGCTGCAAATAGATTATCGACTTCAATGGTATTAAAAGCGCTTTCATCTAAGACGCCTACGCCTGTTTCTAAAGGCTTAGTGGATTTAATAATCGGCCATGCACCTTGCCAGCCTTGTAGTATGGTTTTTATTGTCATTATTATTACCCATTCATCGTTAAATAAACTTATAACTTAGGCTCAAGCATTTTTATAAAAGCAGAAATTTGTGCATCCGAATCATTTAAACAGGCAATATAACGGTACTCCGCCCCACCTGCTTCCATAAATACTTCCCTGTTCTCCATGGCGATTTCTTCTAAGGTTTCTAAACAATCCACAGCAAAACCTGGACAGACCAAATCAACGGTTTTAACACCCAGTCCAGGTAACTCCTCTAAAGTATCGACACAATAAGGTTTTAACCATTCGGCCTTACCAAAACGGGATTGAAACACAATCTTCCATTCGTGTTCTGCAAGACCTAACTTTTCGGCTAATAAAACAGCTGTTTTATGACATTGATGAAAATACGGATCACCTTTTTTGGTTAACAACTCGGGTAAGCCATGAAACGACATCACTAATAATTCATTTTTAGGCTGAGCTTGCCAAGCTGCTTGAATTGATTCCGCCAACGCGGCAATATAATGTTCATTATCATGATAATCACTAATGAACTGAAAACTGGGGATATGCCACCAATGATTAAGTTCTTTGATTAAATCATCATAAATAGACGCCGTCGTTGTTGATGAATACTGTGGATACAAAGGTAATACCACGACATCCGTAACACCTTGCTCTTTAAACTCTTTTAAACGAGTTGCAATTGAAGGTTCGCCATAACGCATTGCGTAATCGGTTATCACGCCTTTTTCTGCTAATTGCACCGCTAATTTCTCAGTCATTTCACGGGTTAAATAGGCTAAAGGCGAACCTTTTTCATGCCAGATTTTTTTATAAGCTTTGGCAGATTTACTGGGTCTAAACGGCAATACAAAG
>CAIQNQ010000049.1 GCA_903873165.1 uncultured Methylococcaceae bacterium
GTCTATTTGATAGGGAGTTTCCTGACTTGCTCTCATGGTTAGTTAATGAGATGGGGGAACTCCCTCTTCCTAGAAAGGCTAAAGATCGTGTTATTCATAACCCTCTGTTTTTAATAACTGTCCCGCTTTAAGTGGGTAGCCATAATTTTTAATGAAGTTGTTTAAAGAATTTATCACGCTGATTATCGCCAAGTAAAGCGACAAGTGTTATAGTTTAAGGATAAAAATAAAAAAACATTGTTGCTAACCCTAGTAACAAAACATCAACGTAGCACCTTCATTATTACAGAGCGATTATTATGAACAATCTTTTAGAAAATCTTATTTGTCTTGCTAAAAAAGCACTTAAACTAGTGATAGAACAACTTGCCACTGCAACTGAAAAACCGCAGACAGAAGTTAATAAACCCAGCACTCCAGCAACTGCAGCCCCCGTAGCTGAAGTTAAAGCACCCGTCGAAACTCCAGCTGTTGAAGAAACGGCTCCTGTGATTGAAGAGTCGGTAGCTGTAGAAACCGCGCCAATCGTTGCAGAAGTATCAGCGCCAGTCATTGCAAAAGCAACCACTGATAATCTTCCTGAAGACTCTATATTAAGAAGACATGCTTTAGCGCAATTAAAGAACATCTTAGCAGCCGTTAAAGGCGCACGTCCTTCAGATTCAATTCAAAGTCGTCATTATGATGCTGAAATAAATAGCTTAATTTCACAAGCCCTAGTTTGCAAAACAGCGCTTGCAAATGCGACAGCCAATTATGAAAATCTAACTAAAACTACCGTTGAAACTAGTAAAGAAGAAGTATCTGTAAAAACAGCAGCAGAAACTGTTGAGCCTGTAGCAACAGACGCTAATGTTCCAACGGATTCAATTTTGCGTCGTCATTACGAAGCGTTAAAAAATAGCTAAATAGTTTAAGACTTATCTGAAACCTAACCGCTCACCCCGAGCATGTCGGAGGGTGAACGGTTAAGTTGTTTATGATCAATCAGTATTACGCTGAAACCTGCGCAATCCAATCTTGCAAGTTGTAATAGTTAGTAATACGCGCTACTTTGTTAGCACGAATTTCAAAAAATGCACCGGCTGGTAAACGATAAGTTTGGCCATTAGCTTCAGGCAAACCTTCATCCGTTTTAATATACTCACCTAATACCACAAACTCAGCTGCAGCACGCGCACCATCAGCAGTCGCCATAATCACCATGTCTACCAATTGCTCTTTGTAATTGGTATTCATACCGCCCATAAACACAGAAAAGGCTTCCTTACCTACTTCACGTCTACCTTGATTAATGTCGTGAATTACATCATCAGTCAGCAAGTTTAAAAAAGTGTCCATATCGCCACCATTAAAGGCTGCGTAATAGCTTTCTACGAGGTTAATACTTTCTTGTTGTGCCATGTCTCTTCCGAGTTAATATTTAAAAACGTCGCATATTTTATAATTAAACACGCGGCTATGCCTGCCTTTTTATAATCCGCCTAATCTTTAGCCCAACCACCCTCTCTTAAGGTAACCGTACGATTAAAGACTAACTTGCCATCGATGCTATCAACAGAATCTAAACAGAAATACCCCGTTCTTTCAAACTGGTAACGGTTTTCTGGTGATGCTTGAGCCAAACTCGCCTCAACTCGACAACCCTCTAAAACTTCTAAAGAATCATGATTAATCACGTCTAAAAAGTTAGGCTCATTATCAGGACTTGGTACCGTAAACAATCGATCATACAAACGTATCTCAGCTTCTGCAGACTCTGCTTCTGATACCCAATGAATCACCCCTTTGACTTTACGACCTTCTGGGTTTTTACCTAAGGTATCGGGATCATAAGTACAACGCAACTCAGTGATGTCGCCATCGGCATTCTTGATGATTTCATTACATTTAATCACATAAGAACCACGTAAGCGCACTTCGCCACCCTCAATTAAGCGTTTGTACTTAGGCGGGGGGATTTCTGCAAAATCGTCTTGTTCAATTAAGATCACTTTACTAAACGGCACCTGACGCTTACCTAATTCTGGTTTTTGCGGATGATTACTAATTTCTAGTTGCTCAACTTGCCCATCAGGGTAGTTTTCAATGACCACACGCAAAGGTTGTAAGACTGCCATTGCGCGTAAGGCATTTTCATTTAAATCTTCCCGAATACAGTATTCCAACACACCTATTTCTATCCAAGAATTTTGCTTAGTCACGCCGATGCGTTCACAGAAATCACGAATCGCTTTCGGGGTAAAACCAGCACGACGCAAACCTGCAATAGTCGGCATACGAGGATCATCCCAACCTTTCACATGCTTTTCTGTTACTAATTGATTGAGCTTACGCTTACTGACAATGGTGTATTCCAATTGTAATCTAGCGAACTCAATTTGCTGTGGATGGCAAGGCGTTTGTAATTTATCCAACACCCAATCATACAATGGTCGATGATCTTCAAATTCTAAGGTACAAATTGAATGCGTAATGCCTTCAATGGCATCAGAAATACAGTGGGTATAATCATACATAGGATAGATACACCAAGCATCGCCAGTACGATGATGATGCACACGACGAATACGATAAATCGCTGGATCACGCATATTGATATTAGGCGACGCCATATCAATTTTAGCGCGTAACACATACGCACCATCAGGAAACTCACCAGCACGCATTCGTTTAAATAAATCTAAATTCTCTTCTATAGAGCGACTGCGATCTGGACTTTCTTTACCCGGTTCTGTTAAGGTGCCACGATACTGCCTAATTTCTTCTGCAGATAAACTATCCACATAAGCTAAGCCTTGTTCAATCAATTGTTCAGCATACAAATACAGTTGCTCAAAATAATCAGAGGCGTTGTACAAACCGGCCCACTCAAAGCCCAACCATTTCACATCGCGTTCAATAGACTCCATGTACTCAATGTTTTCTTTTTCTGGATTGGTGTCGTCAAAACGCAGATTACAAGTGCCTTTAAACTCGCCAGCAATACCAAAGTTTAAACAGATAGATTTAGCATGACCTATGTGTAAATATCCATTAGGTTCGGGTGGAAAGCGTGTCGCTACTTTACCCTGATTTTTGTTTTCTTTAAGGTCATTAGTAATAATCTGACGAATAAAATTAGTCGAAACGGGAGTATCGTTTGTAGTCATGGCTTCTGTGTTTAATTAGGGATAAAGCATTTTAAAGGAGCGCGTTGTAAGGTACAAGGCGACAATTAAGCGTATGGGTTATTTCTTTTGAATATAAAAAATCTGTTGGTTATTTTCTTTTAACAACGCAAGGATTTGATGCCCAGCTTGGTCAGTAAATACACCAAAATCTAAATGCGCGGCAGGATCTGTAGCAATCACTTTAACCACATCACCACTCTGCATTGCGACTAACATTTTTTTTAAACGCAATAAAGGCAAAGGACATAGTAAGCCGCTGGCATCGACTTCATGACTAAATTCAAGCATTGTTTAAGTACTCTCTAAGCTGTAGAGTGCTTATAATACCATTACCTAATGATTCTAAGAATGCCCGCTATTAAATGGATTACTTCCCCCTATTTGTAAAACTGCAAGATAAGCCCTGTTTAGTCATCGGTGCTGGTGAAATTGCGGCTCGTAAAATCGATCTATTAGTACGTGCTGGTGCCCGTATCACCGTCATTGCGCTGGCTATTAGTCATCATGTTGCCAGTCTTGAACACAAACATGGCTTAACTATTCACCAAAGAGCTTTTACACCGGATGATGTACTTAATTTTACCTTAGTCATTTCAGCAACAGACAATAGAAGCACCAATGAGTTAGTTGCTCACAGTGCTGATGCTCATAAAATCTTAGTGAATGTGGTAGATAGCCCAGACCTATGTAGCTTTATTTTCCCCGCCATTATTGACCGCTCACCCATTATTGCCGCAGTCTCTTCGGGTGGTGCTGCGCCCGTTTTAGCGCGTTTATTAAGAGCTAAGATAGAAACGGTTATCCCACCGGCTTATGGTCAATTGGCGCAATTAGCAGAGCGCTATAGAAACAAAGTTAAAACACTCATTAAAGCCCCCGCACAACGGCGCATTTTTTGGGAAAACATCTTCCAAGGTGCCGTAGCGGAAGCTGTTTTTGCGGGTAATAATGCCAGTGCTGAACATCAATTACAACAGATGCTACAGCAACACACCAACACTGAAACCATCGGCGAAGTCTATCTCATTGGCGCTGGACCTGGTGCGCCTGACCTCTTAACGTTTAGAGCCTTACGCTTAATGCAACAAGCGGATGTGATTGTCTATGATCATTTAGTCTCACCAGAGATTATGGATTTAGCACGACGAGACTCGGAAAAGATTTATGTCGGCAAACAGCGCGATAAACACACCTTACCGCAAGAATCTATCAATCACCTACTTGCAGACCTTGCTAAAGCCGGAAAACGCATAGTGCGTTTAAAAGGTGGCGACCCGTTTATATTTGGACGTGGTGGCGAAGAAATTGAAACATTAATGGAACAAGGCATTAACTTTCAGGTTGTCCCCGGAATTACTGCAGCGGCCGGTTGCTCTACTTATGCCGGTATTCCATTAACCCACCGAGATCATGCGCAGTCCTGCACTTTTGTAACAGGACACTTAAAAGACAATTCTATTAATTTAAACTGGACGCAATTAGCCCTACCCAATCAAACAATCGTTATCTACATGGGTTTAGTAGGCTTAGAAAAGATTTGCGCCGCCTTAATCGAGCACGGTAGCCCTAAAGATTTGCCTATCGCATTAGTACAGCAAGGTACGACAACCAATCAACGCGTAGTAACAGGCACTTTAGAGGGCTTTGCTGATAAGATTGCCCGCTTAGACATTAAGCCACCCACTTTAATAATAATAGGCACGGTAGTGACCTTACATAACAAACTGAATTGGTTTCAGTTACAATCTGATGACAACACCGATACTTGAATTTATGTAAAATAAGGTTATTGATTTACTAAGCCGACATTCCGCACCCCTTGGGCATCTTATTGATATTCAATCATATATTTTTTTGCTAAATAGCAACATAATTTTCAATTAATTGATTTTGAATGCTTATTTTTTGAGGGTGCGGAATGTCGGACTAAGCATTTATGAAGCATTAATCGCGAACAATTTAATCCTATGCACTGGGTTTTATGACAATATGAAATAAAAGATTGAATTTTTCTGTTAAATTCCCTATTCTTTGCTAGTTTGCTTTTTAAGCAAAAATTTTTCCACCAAGAGAACTCAGTTCTCTTAATTTTAAAACCAAGAGGTCACTATGAAAAAAACACTTGCTACAGCAGCTGGTATCGTTTTAATAGCATTAAGCGGTTCTGCTTTTGCTGACGAACAACTTGAAATTGGTCAAAAAATTTATGAACGTGCTTTCGGTCGTGGTTGTGGTACTTGCCATGACATCGCGTCAAACCCACAATTACCAGCTAACATCAAAGCCGGCACTTTAACGAGAGCAAGTTTTGAAAAAATTCTTAAAGAAGGTAAAGGCGGGATGCCGGTAGCGATCGCTGAAATCATGAAAAATAAAGCAGTAGAAAAAGCTGGCTACGGTGAAGATCAAGCGGTTGACGCTTTATTCGCTTACATCAGCAGCAAATAAGAATAAAAAAGAGATGGCACAAAAAGCCGCCCTTGCTGTTACAGCAGGGCGGCTTTTTTATAAACGAAACAAGCTAAGAAAACTTGTACTAAATTATTTTTTACCTAGATACTGCTTAATACTTTCTCTATTGGGTAATCGATACCGATTAGTTAACCACACACCACCCAGTGCCGCTAGCATCAAACCACACGAAGCTAAAGTCAAATACACTAAACGCTTTAAACTATGCATTTCTTGCACAATTTGCTCATTAGCTACCGTTGCAGTTACTACTTTAGGTGTTTCTGAATAGGATTTTAAAACCTGCACTTCGTTCTTTAAATCCTCAAGTGTCCCCAAAGAATTAGACACAGATCCCACTCGGATACTGTCCTCCAAGGCTCTTAATTTACTTTCGATAGAACCACTGACTAAGCCAACAAATTGGCCTTTTAAGGTATTAACTTCTGCAGATAAAACGGGATTAGCTTCGGTTATATTGACATCCGAACTCTTAAGACGATTAAAATCTTTAGACGGAATAAGATAAAAGCCAGCCACGATAATGACTGTCATTAATACAAAAATGATAGACGTTAACCAACGATTAACTTTCATCAAAGCTTGATGCGAAGGTATTCTTTCGAGAACGACTAGTTCTGCTTTGGACTCAGGCAGCTCACTCATTATTAGATTCCCCTCAAACCAAGTCTAAAATCTTAACTTGGCAGGACATTGTTATTATTATTGGAACTATTTAGCCCGTAATTATACAAGCTAAATAGTTTTTGTCCTGTGTTTTTTGACTGGAGTTAACGCGACTGTTTTGCCGCTGCGATTCGCATTCTTAAGGCATTCAATTTAATAAAGCCTTCCGCATCTTTTTGATTATAAGCGCCGCCATCATCTTCAAAAGTCGCAATACTTTCATCAAATAAACTGTCAGTAGCTGACGCTCTACCTACTACAATGACATTACCTTTGTACAATTTAAGTCTGACTTTACCATTAACCGATACTTGCGAAGCATCAATCATGGTTTGTAACATTTTGCGTTCAGGACTCCACCAGTAACCGTTGTAGATTAAAGACGCATAACGGGGCATTAACTCATCTTTTAAATGTGCCACTTCTCTATCTAAGGTTAACGACTCAATTGCACGATGGGCTTTTAATAAGATAGTTCCGGCGGGTGTTTCATAACAACCCCGCGACTTCATGCCCACATAACGATTTTCTACGATATCTAAACGCCCAATACCGTTAGCACCCGCCACTTTATTAAGTTGTTCTAAAACAGTCGCTGGAGACACAGCCACACCATCAATCTCCGTTACATCACCGTGTTGATACGTTAACTCAATATAAGTCGCTTGATCCGGCGCATTTTCTGGAGAAACGGTCCAGCGCCACATATCTTCTTCTGGCTCTGTCCAAGGATCTTCAAGAATACGACCTTCGTAAGAGATATGTAGTAAGTTAGCGTCCATAGAATAAGGTGAAGTTTTACCTTTTTTATTCTCAACAGAAATGCCGTGTTTTTCAGCATACGCTAACAAAGATTGTCGGGAATTTAAATCCCACTCCCGCCAAGGCGCAATCACATGAATATCTGGTCTTAAAGCATACGCACCTAATTCAAAACGCACTTGGTCATTACCTTTACCCGTTGCGCCATGCGAAATAGCCTCTGCACCCGTTTCATTTGCGATTTCAATTAAGCGTTTAGCAATTAAAGGCCGAGCAATAGACGTGCCTAATAGGTACTCACCTTCATAAATGGTATTAGCACGAAACATAGGGAATACATAATCACGCGCAAACTCTTCACGTAAATCTTCAATAAAAATGTCTTTAATACCAGCCGCTTGAGCCTTAGCACGCGCAGGCTCTACTTCTTCACCTTGACCTAAATCAGCCGTAAAAGTAACTACCTCACACTGATAAACATCTTGTAGCCATTTAAGAATAATGGAAGTATCTAAACCACCAGAATAAGCCAATACTACTTTATTGATTTTCGACATAATACCCATTTACTCAGAGTTAAAAAATTCCGCTGATTATACCTGAAAATCAATTGAACTAAAAAAACGGTAATGAAATCTACATGCGTTAAAGACAAATTCAATTTACTTAATTTATACTATGTCCATCACCTCTACTCACTTCTTGCCTCATAACACCCACGCACCTAATGAATCCATCTAACAATAAAACAGTTCTTATTACCCCAAAAACAACTGAGAAAACCGCTTTATCAGCCGCACAGAAACGCTTTAATAGCCTAACCAAAAAAATTGATTTAGAACGCAAGCGACTCATTGAATGGCAAGAAGCTACACCGACCTACCACCAAAAAATTAACGATGAATATGAACCTGCATTAAACGAACTCAACGACTATAAAAGTCAATGGATCTTTCTACTAGATCAAGCATACGATAATTTTAAACTGACCAAAACAGACAAGCAAAAACTCCAGAATATTATTTCTGAAAACACTCAGGTATTAATTGTAGAATTTGATCGTGACGAACTTAAGCCCATCTTCAATAAATACAATGAATTTGATTATGATGAGCGACTTGATGAAGCGCAGTCTGAAATGTCAGATTTAATGAAGGGATTTGTAGAAAACATGTTCGATGTAGAACTGGATGACGACCTTGATCTTAGCTCACCTGAACAATTCAAAGCTCACTTGCAAGAAAAACTGCGTGAAAAAATAAATACCCAAGAACAGACAGACACGCAAGAACCTGTTAAAGAACGTAAAAAAACCAAGAAGCAATTAGAAAAAGAATTACGTCTACAAGAGGAAGAGGCTTTATCACAACAATCGGTACGTGAAATTTATCGCAAGTTAGCGGCCGCATTGCATCCTGACCGTGAACAAGATATTGATGAGCGCATTCGTAAAACTGAATTAATGCAACGCGTTAACGCGGCTTATGGTAAAAAAGATTTATTGAAATTACTGGAGCTGCAGTTAGAAATAGAACAAATTGATGCGGAGCATTTAACGCAAATTGCTGATAGTAGACTTAAATATTTTAATAAGATACTTAAAGAACAACTGGAAGAACTCAATCATGAAGTCTATCAGATAGAAGATAGATTCAAGATGATATTAAATATGCCGTACTATGAGTTACTAACACCCAAGAAACTGATTCTCTATTTAAACGACGATATCAATTATCTAAAGGATGAATTAGAGTCACTTAAATCTGAAATTGAATCCTTTAAAAATCCAAGCACGGTCAAAGCTTGGCTAAAGCATTTCAAACTCCCTAAAAAGCGAATCCAAGAAGATTTGTTTTATGATGACTTCACACCTTTTGGGTAACTCGCAATAAATAAAATAGTTAAATAAAACACTAGTTGTTAAAAAAACAGGAGTGCAATAGCTTCAGCTATTGCCTGTAAAAACAGC
Organism: uncultured Methylococcaceae bacterium; assembly: GCA_903873165.1. Taxonomy (GTDB): domain Bacteria; phylum Pseudomonadota; class Gammaproteobacteria; order Methylococcales; family Methylomonadaceae; genus Methylobacter_C. The sequence continues at coordinate 9,043 of CAIQNQ010000049.1, forward strand.
TAAAGCTGTTTTACTCCAACATAAATGGAGTTTTATTATTGCGTCTTACCTAAGAAACAAAGCAGGGGATTGAATAATTACATAGAATCTAGGGGGGTGTTTTTTAAACCGCTTCAGGTAGCCAGCGAGCTAGTTCACTGTACAAGATGGCTGGGTCGATGGGTTTGCCTAAAAAGCCATTCATGCCGGCCTCGATGCAGTGCTTTTTGTCATCATCAAAGGCGTTGGCGGTCATGGCAATGATGGGTACTGAATTTCCACTCGTGAGTTGTCTGATACAACGGGTCGCTTCTAACCCATCCATTATTGGCATTAACATGTCCATTAGAATTAAGTCGTAGGCTTTGGCATTATGCATGCTAATGGCTTCGCAACCATCATTAGCAATATCAATTGATAAGCCTTTATCTTCTAATAACATACAGGCTATTTCTTGGTTGATTTCATTATCTTCGACCAGCAAAATACTCGCGCCTCTGCGGATTTGTGCGCTAGGTGACTGGATAAACAGTTCCGGTTCAATGTGCGTTCCGAGTTTTACACACGCGGTAAACCAGAAGGTACTGCCTCGTCCGGGACTACTAATAACACCGGTATCGCCGCCCATTAGTAAGGCCAAACTGCGATTAATGGTAAGGCCCAAGCCAGTACCGCCAAATTGGCGGGTAGTAGAGCTATCCGCCTGCGAAAAAGAATTAAAGAGTTTAGCGAGTTGATCTTCAGTCATACCCATGCCGGTATCCTGAATTTCAAATTTAAGCATTAAGCTATCCGCCAGTTCGTTTTCTATCTTTGTTCGCAAGGTGATCTGACCTTGATGAGTAAATTTGATGGCATTGGTAAGATAATTGAGCAGAATTTGCGTCAGTCGTAAAGGATCGCCAATGAGGGGTAAATCAATGAGTTGAGGGTCTATATCGACAATGAGTTTGAGGTGTTTGGCTGCAATTTGATCAGAGGTCATGACTCTAATTTTATTGAATTTATTTAACAGCGTAAACGGGATTTGCTCTAGTTCAATAGCGTTCGCTTCAATTTTTGCTAGGTTTAGGATGTCATTGATAATATCGAGTAAATGCTGGGCAGAATGACTCACCTTATCAAGCTGTTCTATGTTTTTTGGGTCTTGAAGATTAAGTCTTAGCATGTACGTAAAACCCAGAATGGCATTCATAGGGGTACGTATTTCATGACTCATATTGGACAGGAAATTAGTTTTTGCTTTACTAGCTGCTTCCGCCGCTTCTTGCAGTGCTTTGGTTGTCGTAATGTCGCTAATAGCGATATAAAAAATCGCCTGTTCAATGTGTGTTTCAGCCAGTATTTGGTTAATGGACACCCAAATGATGTCCCCCGAGGCTTTTAAAAATCTGAGTTCACAATGATCCGAGACATTAATCTGTTGCAGTTTTTTACAATGCAAATAATAAATATCTTGGTCATCAGGATAGATAAAGTCGGTGAGTCTTTCGCCCACTAAAAAATCGCCCTGTCTGGATAGTAATTGAGTGGTGTATAGATTGTGTTTTAAAATAATGTCATCAGCATTTACCGTGCAATAACCGACGGGGGCAAGGTCATAGAGGTCTTTGTAACGTATTTGAGAGTCTTTTAATTGATCATGAGCAAATCGTAACTCTTCATTTTGTAATTTAACTTCTTCGTGTTGCTCCTCAAGATTGACTTGACTGGCGCGTAATTGATTTATTTTATTGATATAGTCTGATCTGGATATGTCTTTAGACTCATCCATCGCTTCGGCTATTGAATCGTTATACACTGCTTCTGCCTTAAGTTTTAAATCGTCCGCAGAGGGTAATAATGGTTGACTATTGTCAGAGTGTTTAGACATGATATTAGCTTAGCTTAGCTTAGCTTAGCTGGGGTTACTGTGATTCGTAAGTATATTTAAGGTCAATCTACAAAATCAACACTACGCATTTAATGGTATTTTTTACTGTAATCATAGTAACAGATTGATTAGGCTTGTCAATCTATTATATATCAGAAGCAATCATTCAGGCAGCCAGCGGGCTAATTCACTATACAGAACCTTGGGTTCGATAGGTTTGCCTAAAAAGCTGTTCATGCCGGCTGCGAAACAGTGTTTTTGATCATCCTCAAAAGCGGTGGCAGTCATGGCAATAATCGGTATAAACTGACCACAGCCTAGCTGTCTAATACAACGAGTCGCTTCCAGGCCGCCCATGACCGGCATTTGTACGTCCATCAGAATCAGATCGTAGGCCTTGGCTTTAACCATTGCAATGGCTTCTTCACCATTATTTGCAATATCAATCGACAAGCCTTTATCATCTAACAAAATACAGGCTAATTCTTGATTGAATTCATCATCTTCGACCAGCAAAATACGTGCGCCTCTGCGGATGGGTGCTTCAGCTGAGTTAATTACTATGTCCTGCTCAAATTGCTCGCCTTGTTTTAAACACGCAGTAAACCAGAAGGTACTGCCTTGTCCAGGACTACTGAAAACCCCGGTATCACCGCCCATGAGTTGGGCCAGACGGCGATTAATGATGAGACCCAAGCCCGTACCGCCATATTGACGGGTAATAGAGGTATCTGCTTGTGAAAAAGCTTGGAATAGCTTCGCTATTTGAGCGTCACTGAGGCCAATACCGGTATCTTGAACTTCAAATTTAAGCAGTAAGCTATCCGCTTGCGCATTTTCTATTTGGACTCGCAAGGTGACCTGACCTTGCTCCGTAAATTTGATGGCATTGGTTAGATAATTGAGCAGAATCTGAGTCAGTCGTAAAGGATCGCCAATGAGGGGTAAATCAATGTGTTGGGAATCGATCTCGACAATGAACGTTAGTGCCTTTTTTTCAAGCTGATCCGTTATTAATATTCTAATTTCATTAAGTGTATTTGAGAGTTTAAACGGTATTTGTTCTAATTCAATAGCATCCGCTTCAATTTTTGACAGGCTTAGAATATCATTAATAACAGCTAATAAATGTTGGGCAGAATGGTTGATCTTATTAAGCTTATCTAGGCTTTTTGGATCTTTCTGTTCCTGTCTTAGCAGGTACGTAAAGCCCAGAATGGCATTCATGGGGGTACGTATTTCATGACTCATATTGGATAGAAAACTGCTTTTTGCTCTATTGGCTGCTTCAGCGGCTTCCTGCATCGCTTTAAGTTCAGAAATATCACTAATAGCGATGTAGAAAATAGCTTGGTTGGTGTTTGTCTCAGTCAGCATTTGGTTAATGGACACCCAAATGGTTTCACTGCAGGCTTTTAGCA
>CAIQNQ010000050.1 GCA_903873165.1 uncultured Methylococcaceae bacterium
AGAGTTTTGATTCTCTCTTCATCAATTTGTCGTAAATCGTGATCGCTCAGTTTCATTGCTTAAGGGGATGTTTGTATGGCAAAAGTCTATCATGTAATGAAAAAAGTCGGGGAAATTCTTATAGGGCTGTGAATAATTACCCTCATCCTCTAAATTGGGCTGATTAATTTATCCAGCACCCACTAGAAAACATCCTTTCGTTTTCTTAATTCCGTAAAAACACTCACTGCATTAGCGCCTACTAAACCCAACGACTTTTGGATACTGAAACTATCCGTTCTTAAAAATGGATTGGTTGCTATTTCCTCTTGGATTGTCGAAGGCACGGTCGGTTCGTTATTACTTCTAAGCACAGCCACGCGCTGCAGTTTTTCTCTTAACGCCAGATTATCAGGCTCCACGCTTATTGCAAATCGCCCATTAGCTTGCGTGTATTCATGTGCGCAATACACTTTAGTGGTGGACGGCAATGCTTTTAAGGTTGTTAATGATGCGAGCATCTGCTCAGGTGAGCCTTCAAACAAACGACCACAACCCATGACAAATAAAGTATCACCACAGAATAACAACTCATCTTGCTCAAAAAAATACACCACATGACCCAAGGTATGTCCGGGTGTCGCTAGAACGCGGATCTTGTACTGACCTAAGAAAAACTCATCGCCATCTGTAACCCCAATATCAAAATCAGGAATTCGCTGCGAATCAGTTTGCCCAGCCACTACTTTACAGGCCGTTTTTTGTTTTATAACAGAATTGCCTTCGACATGATCCAAATGATGATGGGTATTTAATATATATTTTAACTGCCAACCTTGTTCCGCTAAATAGCCTAAAATCGGTTCGGCAACAGCAGGATCAACCACTGCTGTTTCTCCAGAAGCATCATCATGAATAAGATAAATATAGTTATCGCTTAAAACTAATAGTTGAATAATTTTTAACATGACTAAGAGGGAGGGTCTATTTAATAAAGTTACACGTTTAAATTAGCATGAGTCTAAAGCATCTTACAGTTATTTTAATCAATACCAAATATTCAGGACGTAATATTGCTATAATTTACGGATATCAAACTCATAATACGAATCAACAAAATCGATATAAAAAGCTAATAATTACAATAAAAATGACGACAACAATAGCTTCAAGCACACTGCATCAACGTATACTAGGTGCAAAATGAGTACCACACCAAAAGATTTTTACCAAGTACTAGGCGTCACTGAATACGCCGAAATGGCTGTTATTAAGGCGGCATACAAAGCGCTTATGATGATTTATCATCCTGATCGATTTGACGGTGATAGAGAAGAAGCTATTAGAAAAACCAAAGAGATAAACGAGGCTTATAGCACTCTAATCGATCCAGAAAAGCGCAAACTCTATACTAACAGTCAATCGGCTTCTAATACGAGTAGCGCTAATGCACAAACCGCTGAACCTGAACCAAACAACAGTGCTTCCGATAAGTCTAGCGAATTAGAATCAGGATGGGTAATTGCTGTTGAACTTGTAGAGGGGTTAGATGATTTATATCAACAACTCAACATACTTTCGAAAGACTTAGGTTTTAGTTTTAAACAAGAGATACTTCAATCTAAACAATTTAGTGAAGCAAAATCAATTGCCGCGCAACTCGAACTAGATTTTATTGAAAAATTCTTTGGCAAAAACAAAGACATTCAAAACTTCTCACGGTGGCTTTTAGTAAATGAGCAGCGTGCGGCAGCAAAAGAAATGAACAAATTGGTCGCTCAAACAGCTGGTCATTTAGTCGCCAGTGAAGTCATTAGAACTATTATTGTTAGACACCAAATCTCTGGTTATGAAATTCCAGTCTCAACTGAGAAAAAAATCGACTATCAATTAGGTGACAGACTTCCCGATGATGGCATTGTTTTTTATGTAGATCATACTGCACAGCATGGCTTGGCTGCTAGTTCAGAAGACTTATCATCTCCAGTCACTTGGCATGAAGCAAAAAACAAGTCCGGTAATCATTTTTACGACTGGCGTTTACCGAGTCGAACAGAATTAGAATTATTATATTCAAAGAAAGACTTAGTTGGCGGCTTTACGAATCAGCTCTACTGGAGTGCAACTGAAAGCGATAGCTTTAATGCCTGGTTTCAGAACTTTTATATGGGTGAACAATTTACTGGCAATAAAAACCTAACGCATCGAGTAAGAACTATTCGATCATTTTAAGAAAAGAGTTTGACCCAATTCTCTAGTAAAAACGCCTTATAAAGCTCACCTAATCCCAAAATACTCACGACTACTAAACCGCCACCGATCCAACGCTTAAAGACCAGGTCATTTCGAACGATTAAATTATGGGTCTTTAAGCCTAGATAATGTCCAACAGCCGCAACAGGTAACAGTGCCAATGCCGTCTTAAAGTGTAAATCCACAGACAACGCTACAAAAGTCGACATTTTGATACTCACCAAAATAAACCATAACACAAACAGCGTGTCTCTCAATTTAGTTTTATCGACATTACGCATATACACTGCGACCATTAAGGGCGCTCCGGTTAAGGAAATCCCCGCCACATAACCACCTAAAACTAATAATACTTTATCAGCCCAAGCATGGCGACTCTCAATACCGCGATTCAATAGCCAAATAAATCCATAAAACAGCGTGATAGAATAGATAAAGGTATTTAACCACAATACCGGAAAGTGCACTAAACCAAACACCCCAACGATGGCAGGTGGAATTATATAAATTGCTGATTTGCGCAAATATTGCCAATCAACATTATGTAAACGCCGAGATAACGTTAATCCAGAGAAGAATAATAAATGTGTACCAATAACAGGTAACCATAATAGTGGGTTATTCTGTACGAATAACATCAATGGCAAACCCAAAGCCGCGCCACCAAAACCCAAGCCGGTACGCACAAAACCTGTCCATATAAAAATAATAGCGATAACTATTATTTGATAAAACTGGAAATCGAGTAGATCCATCAGTTAAGAGACGTTGATTTAAATTGAGATAAGAGAATTTGAATTACAGAAATAAAGGACACACACTAAGTTAAGCTTAAATACGCCACTAACCCTAAATATAATTATTTAGGGTTAGTTACAGATTATTTTACCAAACTTAACAACACTCCAGCAGCAACCGCAGAACCAATAACTCCTGCAACATTAGGCCCCATTGCGTGCATTAATAAAAAATTATGAGGGTTACTTTCTAAGCCTAACTTGTTAGCTACACGAGCAGCCATAGGTACTGCAGACACACCCGCAGCTCCAATTAAAGGATTAATAGGTGTATCACTAAATCTATTCATGATTTTAGCCATAATGACACCAGAGGCTGTTCCAATTGCAAAAGCAACGGCTCCTAACGCTAAAATACCCAGTGTCTGTAATTGCAAAAACGCCTCTGCGCTTAATTTGGAACCCACTGATAATCCCAAAAAGATAGTCACAATATTGATCAATTCATTTTGAGCTGTCTGACTTAAACGCTCTACAACGCCAGAAGCATTCATTAAGTTACCCAAAGCAAACATACCAATTAAGGGGGTTGCTGACGGTAATAAGAGTACAGACAAAAGCAGCAACATAAGTGGAAAGACTATCTTTTCAGTTCTACTCACTACGCGCATTTGTTGCATTTCAATTTTGCGTTCAGCTTCAGTTGTTAAAGCTCGCATAATAGGCGGCTGAATTAAGGGGACTAAAGCCATATAAGAATAAGCAGCAACGGCAATAGCTCCCAATAAATCAGGTGCTAATTTTGATGCTACATAGATAGCAGTAGGACCATCGGCACCACCAATAATACCAATAGCGGCAGCATCTCTTAAACTAAACTCAAACCCTGGAATGGCATTAAGAGCTAATGCACCTAACAAAGAAGCAAAAATTCCAAATTGCGCCGCAGCACCCAATAGCAATGTTTTAGGATTTGCTAACATAGGACCAAAGTCGGTCATAGCTCCCACACCCATAAATATTAATAATGGGAAAATACCTAACTTAATGCCGTAATAAAGGTAATACAAAAGACCACCCTCTTCGGCAATACCCGCAACGGGTATATTACTGAGAATCGCCCCAAAGCCTATCGGCAATAATAGTAAAGGCTCAAAGCCTTTTTTAATTGCCAAATACAGTAATATAAAGCCTACCAGCATCATAAATGCCTGACCAGAAGTAAAGTTATATAAGCCAGTACTTTGCCAAAGTGAAAACAGATTTTCCATAGATTATCTCTTGATAAAGTTTGTGCTATAAAGTGATCAACGCATTACCACCAGCCACTGCACCACCTTCTTTAATATGTACAGCACTGACAGTACCTGCAAATTTAGATCGAACTTCAGTTTCCATTTTCATGGCTTCCATAATAACCACTACCTCCCCTTCTTCGACCTTACTACCCACATCCTTCAAAACTTTCAATATATTTCCTGCCATAGGTGCATAGACTACAGACCCACTACTTTCAGGAAGAATTAACGTTTCTTCGGTCGCTGCAGGTTGGATCAATAATGCTGCACCAACAGGTCCTACTGTAACATTAAAGCTTCTACCATCCACATTAACAGTATACATGCCGACACTTGAAGTACCATCTGTCACTGTTGAACTAGCTACTGGAGCATTTGCTGCTTTAATGCCCTTAGCCTGAGGTGCTGATTCAAATACGCTAGCATTACCTCTGTTTGCTAAGAACTTCCAGCCCACTTGAGCGAACATACCATTAATCAAAGCATCTTCTTCAACATTTTTAGCTAACTTAACACCTTCAGCTTTAGCTTTCTTTTTAACTTCAGTTACTAACTTGGCCATTTCTGGCGCAATTAAATCGGCAGGTCGACAAGTGATAGGTTCAGCTCCCTCTAATACCCTATCTTGTAATTCTTTATTAACAGGCGCAGGTGTTGCGCCATACTCTCCTTTTAATACTCCTGCAGTTTCTTTAGTAATCGTTTTATAACGCTCGCCAGTCATCACGTTCATAACGGCTTGCGTACCCACAATTTGTGAAGTAGGCGTCACTAAAGGAATAAAACCTAAATCTTCTCTTACTCGAGGAATCTCACGCATAACCTCATCAAATTTATCAGCAGCCCCCTGTTCCTTTAACTGGCTTTCCATATTGGTTAACATGCCACCGGGCACTTGAGATATTAAAATACGCCCGTCTACACCTTTTAAACTACCTTCGTATTGTTCGTATTTCTTACGGATATCTCTAAAATAATGCGCAATTTCTTCTAACTTAACTAAATCTAAACCCGTAGCTCGCTCTGTATCTTCAAAACTTGCCACAATAGTTTCTGTTGCACTATGACCATACGTCATACTTAAAGAAGAAATGGCGGTATCAACATTATCCACACCTGCTTCTGCGGCTTTTACAAGCGTAGCAACACTTAAACCTGTAGTAGCATGGCAATGTAAATGGACGGGGATATTAGTACTCTTCTTTAAGCGACTGACTAGTTCGAAGGCGTCATAGGGCTTTAATAATCCCGCCATATCCTTAATACAGATAGAGTGCGCACCCATATCTTCAATTTGTTTACCCAAATTAACCCATGAATCCATGGTATGAACAGTGCTAGTCGTATAAGAAATGGTGCCTTGAGCATGTGCATTAGTATTAAGAACCGCTTTTACCGCGTGCTCAATATTGCGCATATCATTCATTGCATCAAAAATACGAAATACATCGATACCATTAACAACACAACGCTCGACAAACTTATCAACTACGTCATCTGCGTAATGTCTATAACCTAATATATTTTGACCTCTCAACAACATTTGTTGAGGTGTTTTGGGCATTGCCTTCTTAAGAGTACGTAATCTTTCCCAAGGATCTTCACCTAAATACCGAATACAGGCATCAAAAGTTGCTCCACCCCATGACTCAATTGACCAATAACCAATCTGATCTAATTTTTCACAGATTGGTAACATATCTTCAATACGCAAACGCGTTGCCAATATTGATTGATGCGCATCTCTTAAGACTACTTCAGTTATAGCTAGGGGCTTAATTTTGTCTTTGGCCATGCGTACAGGTCTCCAGGAATCTTTTGGTTCGAAATCGTTGATTTATTAGATAGTAAAACTACTTATCTTTAATTAATTTATGTTCATGCCGATATTGATGAACCGCCGCAGTAATTGCCGCAACAATACTTTTATCAACTCCACCAGAAACTGAAGATGCCATGCCAATCAAAGGTGCATCTGGAAAAAAACGTAGGACGAATGCTGACATTAAATTAATAGCAACAACCAACATAGCTAAAAACAAAAACACGATGCCCATACCAGCAAACAACAACTCAATTCCGCTACTCATTAATTCTGCCATATCGTCAAACCCTTTAATCAAAATTAACTACCAATAAATATTTCTACTTCACTCATTCACTCAAGTGCTTTTTTAAACTTCGTAGTGAATTTACTATAAAAAGCACTGCTTACACAACCCTATAATCGTATTTATCAGAGTAGAACAGTATGTTTTTTTACGGAACCCAAAAAGGACAGATGTCATTCACTAGCTCTATCACCGTAATTCTAGTTATTTAAATGACAGAACGAGTAACCTATACCTAATTAAAGCATAATAATATGTTTCTCAGAGTATTTTAAATACCCTAAAAACTATGACCTATAATTATAATATGGCTAATGCGCTTTCATAATCAGGTTCATGAGCTAACTCATCAACCAATTGCGTGTAAATAACTTTATCGTGCTCATCAATAATAATAACGGCACGGGCAGTTAATCCAGCTAAGAAGGTATCTGCTAATTTAACGCCATAAACCTCTGCAAAATCAGATCTGAATGTGGACAAAGGAATGACATCCTTTAAACCTTCTACTTCACAAAAACGACATTGCGCAAATGGTAAATCAGCAGAAATAACTAACACGACTGTATTATGCAAATGTCCAGCTTTTTCATTAAAAACACGTGTTGAAGTAGCGCAAGTAGGCGTATCAAGACTTGGTAAAATATTTAATACTTTTCTTTTACCTGCATAAGTCGCCAAGGTAACATCAGCTAATTTAGCATTTGTTAATAAAAAATCGGGTGCAGCAGAACCTACTGCGGGTAATTCACCTGATGTATTAAGCGGCTTACCTTGAAATGAAATAGTTGCCATTAAGAACCTCTAAAATAATTAATTAAATCACCCAGCCCCCCTCTTTGTCAAAGAGGGGGCTGGGTGATTAGGGTATACAGAGCTAACCCATCATGAATCTTTTTTTGATTTAGCCCGCTTTGCCAATCGCTCTCTTTTCTTAACTTCCCACTCTGTGATCTTGGTTTTTTGACCATGAAAAGGATTAACAGGGGATTTAAACTCAATACGTATAGGCGTACCCGATAATCTTAGTTTCTCTCGAAAATAATTAACCAAATATCGCTTATAAGACAGCGGTAAAGCATCAGTTTGTACACCATGTACGATAACAATAGGTGGGTTTCTCCCCCCCTGATGCGCATACTTTAATTTGATGCGACGCGTATTGATAATTGGAGGTTGATGTGCTGTAGTTGCCTCTTTAAGAATACGCGTTAACACGGGTGTAGACATATCAATCATAGCGCAGTCATATAACTTATGCACCACGTCAAATAATTTACCTACCCCACTGCCATGTAATGCTGAAATAGGATGCTTTTCTGCGAAATCTAAAAACGATAATTTAACTTCCAATTGGCGTTTAACAGTTTCCTTTTGCTCAATACTAATACCATCCCATTTATTCAAACCAATAATTAAAGCTCTACCTGCTTCTATCACTAGACCTAATAAATGTGCATCTTGATCGGCAATACCTTCCCTAGCATCTATCATATAAATGACAACATTTGCTTGCTCTATCGCCTGCAATGATTTGATGACACTAAACTTTTCGATTGTTTCAGATACTCTAGATCTACGACGCATTCCAGCCGTATCAATCAAAGTAAATTGCTTGCCATTACGCTCAAATGGAATATAAATACTATCTCGGGTTGTACCCGGTTCATCAAAAACAATGACCCGTTCTTCACCCAGCAAACGATTAACTAAAGTAGATTTACCCACATTAGGGCGACCAACAACAGCAATCGCAATCCCTCTTTGATTGTCATCAACAACTATTTCTTCCTTTCTAGGCAATAACTCATAAACCCGTTCCAATAACTCAGGAACTCCACGACCATGAGAAGCGGCTATTTGGACAGGTTCACCTAAAGCCAATGAATAGAAATCAGAAGCGGCTATAGACGCATCAATACCATCGACTTTATTAGTCACTAATATTGTTGGCTTAGTTAACTTTCTTAAAGTATCCGCAATAACTTTATCAGAAGCACTTAAGCCTTCACGCGCATCAACCAAAAACAAAACGATATCTGCTTCGTCAAGCGCAATTTGCACTTGTTTTCGAGCAAAACTCTCAATGCCTTCAGCATCATCAGCAATACCACCCGTATCAACAACTAGGCAAGGACGATCTCCATGTTTAACTCGACCATATTGCCTATCCCGAGTTAAACCTGGAAAGTCAGCAACCAAAGCATCTCGACTACGCGTTAAATAATTAAATAAAGTTGATTTACCGACATTTGGACGGCCTACTAAAGCGATGACAGGTAACATAATTAATTTAAAGTGACTTTTAAAGCGGCAAGCGTACCGTCTTTAGCATAAACATAAACGGTATCATTAACCACTAAAGGCTTAGCATCGATTGCGCTATCGGAAACTTTTATTCGACCCAATTGACGACCATCATTAACAGATAGCCAATGTACATAACCTTCAAAATCACCTATCACAACATAACTATCATACACGGCAGGTGCAGTTAATTTTCTCTGATGCAGTTCTTTTTGCTTCCAAAGAGATGCGCCAGTACGTTGCTCAATTTGCCAAACATCATCCGTTGCATCTGACAAATATAAATTCCTAAAATCATGACTTAAACCCGTATAAGATGAAATAGAATCATTACGCCACATCACCTCACCATCAGATTCAGATATTGCCGCTGCCCCACCATGATAACTAGCAATATAAATAACACCTGCAACATCAATCGGATCGACGTCTAAATCCACTAATCTTTCTACTTCAGAACGGCCTTTAGGAATAGCAATAGTAGTTTCCCAAGCATATTTACCATCGGTTAAGCGCAGTGCTATTAATTTGCCATTATCGAAACCTTCAATAACATGATCACCTAAAACAAGTGGTGCTCCAATACCTCTAACACTTAATGCTGGCGCGTTATGTTCATAATTCCAACGCTTGCCGCCCGTTTTTTCATTAAAAGCCACCATATCCCCATCAGTACTGCGCACCACCACTATTTCATTGGCGACAACAGGTTGGGACAGGACCTCACTAGAAACTTTAGCTTTCCAAAGTTGTGAACCATTATCAGCGTTTAATGCGATAACATCCGCATCACTTGAACCTAAAATAACAGTTCCAGCACCTAATCCTGGCCCTGCAGATAGTTTCAATTCAGTTTCAACTTCCCAAATCACTCGACCCGTATCAAGATCTCTTGCCTGAACTAAACCATCCCTATCAGCAACAAATAACTTTCCAAAACCACTCACTGGAATTAACTTTAAAGATTGTTCATCAGCTCCGACACCCACTGATTCACTCCAAACTTCTGTCAATTTTATTTCTGGTGGATACTCAACTAATACAGCAGGAGGATCTGAGTTATCCTCCCCACCTTTAAAATAATTAGTAATTCCATCCATAGACTCACCCAGAGTGTCAAATGCTGCACACCCCGATAAAATTAGACTAATAAATATCAGCGTAATTAAGCGCATTATTTTCCAGATTCCGTATTTTGCACGGCTACCTTTTCAGGCGCGGTTAAATCGTCAATTTTAGTTTGTAATAAAGCCGAACTATAGCCACTTTCTAAAGCTTTTTGATAAGAACTACGCGCTTGATCTAATCGATCTAAAGCCACATACAAATCGCCCACTAACTCATCATAATTGCCTGAGAAACTGTTTGACGTTGATGGATCTACTGAATTTATTAATGCTAAGCCTTGCTCATAATCACCCGTAGCTAACAACAATCTAACTAAACGTAATTTAGCAACATTACTTAATTCAGCCGATGTCTCTGCACTCACTGCCGTTAGTATTATTTTAGCTTGAACTAAGTCACCTTGTTGAACTTTAGATTTCGCTAATAAAAGTTGACCATACGCTGCATATTCAGTTTTCGGATATTCCGCTTTTAACCGTTCGGCTAGTTTTTGCACACTCTCTTGTTTATCAGCAGTCAACGCTTGAAGCAACTCGCTATAAAGAGTGGAAGCTTGTTCTGCTTGAGTTTTTTTATGCTCTTGCCAAAAATTCCAACCTAAAATAATAGCCACTCCCAAAAACAAACCTATCAAAGTAGCTTGACCATTTTCTTTCCACCATCTTTTTAAAGCCTCTACTTGTGCTTCTTCTGTTTCGTAAATTTCCACGTACTATCTCTATATAATATTTAAATATAAATCAACTTAAACTAGGTTAGTCTAAGCCATCAGGTTTTGCAAAAATATTATGGCTTCTTGCTGAGTCAATGTTTGCTGATCTTGGTTCGTACGCAATGATTTAAGACTGAGCTGTCCATTATTCACTTCGTCATCACCCAAAATAATTGCGTAATCAGCGCCAATTTTATCTGCTTTCTTAAACTGACTTTTAAAACTGCCGCCACCACAATTAACCTGTAATTTTAAACTGGGCACCTCATTTCTAATCGTTTCAGCAAAGCGTAAACCCTCACGCTCGGCTGCCTCTCCTACCCGAATCATAAAAACATCAACGGCCTTTACAACAGGAATATTGCCAGCAACTTCAAGTAAAGCCAATAACCGCTCAATACCCATTGCAAAACCTACTGCAAAATTAGACTTTCCACCTAATTGTTCAACTAAACTATCATATCGACCACCAGCACAAACCGTACCTTGCGAGCCTAACTCATCTGTCACCCATTCAAATACGGTTTTGCTGTAGTAATCTAATCCGCGCACCAGACGAGTATTTATTTGGTAACTAACACCCAAGTCATCTAATGCAGTTGTTAAGCCTTTAAAATGTTCTAAACTTTCAACACCTAAATAATCCATTAACGCGGGAGCATTGGCTACCAAATCAAACATTGCAGGATTTTTAGTATCTAAAATACGTAAAGGATTAGTCTGCAAACGCCGTAAACTATCTTCATCCAATTGATCCAAATGGCCTTGAAAAAACTCAACTAATACTTGTCGATAAACTAAGCGCTCTTCAATTGTTCCTAAAGAATTTAACTGTAAACAAACTTTGTCACGGATTCCCAGTTTCTTCCACAAACGATCCATGATAAAAATCAATTCAGCATCAATATCAGGTCCTGACATACCATAGGTTTCAACACCTAACTGAATAAACTGCCGATATCGACCTTTTTGAGGTCGCTCATGTCGATACATCGGGCCGTAATACCATAAACGATGCACTTGATTATGTAACAAGCCATGCTCAAGGCACGCTCTTAAACAACCTGCAGTACCCTCTGGACGTAATGTTAATGAATCACCATTACGATCTTCAAAGGTATACATCTCCTTCTCGACAATATCAGTTACTTCACCAATTGAACGTTTAAATAATTCTGTTTTTTCTACAATAGGTAAACGGATCTCACTGTATCCATAAGAACTCATTACTTCTCTTAACATCCGCTCAGCGTATTGCCAAAGCGGAGTTTGATCAGGCAACACATCGTGCATGCCTCTTATTGCTTGTATCGTTTGTGCCATATTGATCGAGTTAATCTATTACTGTAAAACCGATTTTGTGTTTAGCTTCATTTGATAAGGGAAACTTCTCTAATAAAATTTCCTCATAATCTCGAGCGATTGCATTATTGCCCAAGGCAAATTCAGTTTGTTTGGCTATCCATAAACTTGCCGGAGTATAGCTTCCAACATCCATATATCTTTTAAAATAAGTTTGAGCCGCCAAATAATCACTTGTTTGAAAACTTACTTTTTGCATTTCTAATAACGCAGGGGCATAAGAGGCATTAAGTCTCAAAGCTTGTTCAAAATATACTTGAGCACTTTGTTTTTGCTCTCTTTCTAATTCACAACGCCCTGCATTCGTTAAGGCTACCCATTGCTTATCATTTAATGGCGTGGCACTTGCCAGCTTTAACAGAGTTAAACCTTGAACGATTGCATGACTATCACAAAGAAACCGACCAAAATTATTTTGTACGCTCCAATCATTTGGCGAGAACTTTAGAGCTTGCTCATAATGTAGCTTCGCTTGCTGATTATCTTGCAACTTTTCATATAAAAACCCAAAAGCATTATGAACTTGCGAATTTTGTGGATCTTTTTTCAACGCGAGCTGTAAGTTTTCTCGCGCTATCTCAAGTTTGTTAAGATCCATATAGCGCACACCCAACTGCAAATAAATATTCGCTGATTCAGTGTTCTTAATACTTTCATCTCGCATAGAATCGCAAGATGTTAAAAAAAATATTACTGCAAATAAACTAATTAAGTTAAGTACCTGAGTCCACCTATGCGGCACTATCAATTCCCAAAACCTTTAACTTTAAGTGTCTACGACTTTTATCCGCAACTTGACCGACTAATTGCCCACAAGCTGCATCGATATCTTCGCCACGAGTTTTTCTAACCGTCGTAACAATACCAGCATCATTTAAAACTGTTTTAAAACGATTAATCACTTCCTTGCTAGAACATTTATAAGCATTATTAGGAAATGGATTAAACGGTATTAAGTTTAACTTAGACGGCACGGACTTTAATAATTTAATTAAACCACGTGCATCGTCCATAGAATCATTGATCCCCTCTAGCATGACATATTCAAAAGTGACAGTACGTCGAGGTGCTATTTTGGCATTATCTCGACAAGCGTCCATCAATTGATCTAGGGGATACTTTTTATTAATGGGCACTAAGATATCTCTTAGCTCATTAGTTACCGCATGTAAAGACACGGCCAAACTCACATCACAAGCTTCAGTTAAGCGATACATTGCTGGAACCACGCCTGAGGTACTAATGGTGACTCTGCGCTTAGATAAGCCAAACGTAAAATCATCCATCATTAAATTCATAGCGGCGACCACATTATCAAAATTTAATAAAGGTTCACCCATGCCCATCATCACAACATTAGTAATTCTTTTAGACTCACCCAAACGTTTCTGAGCGACAATAACTTGACCAATAATTTCAGCGGTAGTTAAATTACGATTAAAGCCTTGTTGCGCAGTAGAACAAAAGGTACATGCAAGGGCACAACCAATTTGTGAAGACACACATAAAGTGCCCCTACCTTCTTCGGGAATAAAAACCGTTTCAATTCTATTGCCACATGACGTTTGCAAAGCCCATTTACAAGTACCATCGGTCGCAATTTGTTCAACCACTATTTCAGGGGTCGCTAAAAAGCAATTTTCTTTAAGGTACGCACGTAAAGACTTGCTTAAATTGGTCATCAAATCGAAGTCTTCAACGCCTTCCTGATAAAGCCATTTTAAGACTTGCGTCGCTCGAAAAGGCTTTTCACCTAAAGCGACAAAAAAAGCCGCAAGGCCTTTTCTGTCGTAATCAAGCAAGTTAAATCTTTTGGGATTAACGAGTTCTTGCACTGATTTCTTCGTCTGAGAAAAAGTAAGCAATTTCTCTTTGAGCCGTTTCTACAGCATCAGAACCGTGCACAGCATTTTCATCGATACTTGATGCGAAATCTGCACGGATAGTACCCGCAGCCGCTTCTTTAGGGTTAGTAGCACCCATAATTTCACGATGTTTAAGAACCGCATTTTCGCCTTCTAATACTTGCATAATAACAGGACCTGAAATCATGAAAGCCACTAAATCTTTAAAAAAGCCACGTTCGCTATGTTCAGCGTAAAAACCTTCAGCTTGGACTTGAGTTAAATGCAACATTTTTGCAGCAACGATATTAAGACCATTGCTTTCGAAACGACTGTAAATTTGACCAATTACATTTTTAGCAACTGCATCAGGTTTAATAATTGAGAAAGTACGTTCTATAGCCATTGTAATTTAAAACTCCAAAGTAACATTAAATAAAAAATTTGAACTCAGCATTATACCTGATGATGCCAGTCTTGTAGACCGCTGTAAAACTACGGTCTATCGTCTACGATTGAACCTTCTTTAACAGGTATCATTAAATCTTCTGCACTAATACCCAATATTAATGCCATTGGACTAGCAATAAAGATAGATGAATAAGTACCAAAAAACACCCCAAAAAGTAACACGATAGAGAAGTTATGAATAATCTCGCCACCCAAAAAGAACAACGAAACCAAAACCAATATCACTGTTAACGAAGTCATAATAGTTCGACTTAAGGTCACATTAACCGAAATATTCATTACTTCTTCAGTCGTTTTATTTCTGAGTAAGCGAAAGTTCTCCCGAATACGGTCATACACTACGATGGTATCGTTTAACGAATACCCGATCAAAGCCAACACAGCCGCTAATACCGTTAAATCAAACTCAAGACCTAAAATAGAGAATAAACCTAAAGTTACCACTACGTCATGCACGGTTGCTAAAATCGCACCCGTTGAGAACTTCCATTCAAAACGCCAAGCAATGTAGATCAAAATAGCGATAGTTGAATACAGCAAAGCTAAGAAACCATCTTCAGCCAAATCATCACCCACTTGTGGCCCAACATATTCAACACGGCGAATACTAGCTGGCTCAGCAGTAGTTTTATTAATTGCGTCTAAAACTTTAGTACTTAAATCCGCACTACTAATACCTTCATGAGGTTTTAAACGAATTAACACATCTTTTGCCGTACCAAAATTTTGTACAGTTGCATCATCAAAACCTTGCGTGTCTAAGGTATTACGCAATACATTTAAATCTGCAGCTTTTTGATAGCCCACTTCAATTAAGGTACCCCCCGTAAAATCGATACCCATTTGCAAACCACGCACCGCTAATGAACCTATCGAAATGATCATGAGTATGCCCGAAAATATCAATGCGATATTTCGATTACCAATAAAATTTATATTTGTTGTCTTCATAATGGTTTCTTCTAAAAATAATAGTTAAATTGATAACTTATCAACTCTTGCACGACTACCATAGATCCAATTGATGACCATACGTGTGCCGGTAATCGCAGTGAACATAGAAGACAAGATACCAATAATCAAGGTGACCGCAAAACCTTTCACAGAACCTGTACCAAAAGCAAACAACACAACCGCTACCACTAAGTTAGTAAAATGTGAATCTAAAATAGTGGCAAACGCTTTATCGTAACCAAGGAATATAGCCGCTTGCGGCGAAATACCATTTCTAATTTCTTCTTTAACACGCTCAAAAATTAACACGTTCGCATCAACTGACATACCCACTGTTAAAATGATACCGGCAATACCTGGCAAAGTTAAAGTTGCTTGTAACATCGATAAGATTGCCACCACAATCACCACGTTAAATGCTAAAGCGAAATTGGCGATCATACCGAACAATTTGTAATAAACCGCCATAAATAATACAACCAAAGCAAAGCCCACCACAAATGACAACATACCTTGATTGATATTATCTTGACCTAAGCTAGGCCCCACTGTACGTTCTTCAACGATATCAACAGGAGCAGCTAAGGCACCTGCTCTTAATAGTAACGATAAGTTTCTAGCTTCTTGCGGACTATCTAAACCAGTGGTTTGAAAACGTTTACTGAACACACCTTGAATAGTCGCTACATTGATCACTTTTTCGACTTTTTCTTTGTGGCGAACTTTTTCGCCATTAACGGTTTTTGTTTCTACTTTATATTCAATAAAAACCACTGCCATTGGCTTGCCAACACTCACCTGAGTGGTTTTAGCCATTTTTGCTGCACCAACACCATTCAAAGAAATATTAACCGATGGTCTACCATCTTGATCTTGACCCGATGACGCATCAACAATTTGATCCCCAGTGACAATAACCCGACGATCTAACAAAATAGGCGCACCTGATCTATCGTAATATAAACGGCTACCAACAGGTGTATGACCAGACACCGCTTGTTGCACATCATGCTCAACGTCTACTAAACGATATTCCAATGTTGCAGTAGTACCCAAAATTTCTTTTGCCCTCGTTGTGTCTTGCACACCCGGCAATTGCACCATGATACGGTTATCACCTTGTTGTTGAATCACAGGCTCCGCGACCCCTAATTCATTAACACGATTACGTAAGGTAGTCATGTTTTGTGCAACGGCAAACTTTTTGATTTCACGCGCTTCTTTTTCTGAAAACTTTAACCAAACTTGCTCTTTTACTTCTGGCTCAGTAATCTCAAGACTATGAAACTCTTTATCTAATAGCGTTAATAAAGCCGATTTATCATCAACAGAATTTAAGGTAACCTTAATAAAACCATTATCTTTCGCCACTGACTGATAATGTAATTTAGCGTTTCTTAATGACAATCGTAGATCATCTAGGTAACGATCTTCAGCTTGCTTAACCGCCGCATCCATATCGACTTCTAATAAGAAATGCACACCACCCCGTAAATCCAAACCCAAGTACATGGCTTGTGCACCCAATGCACGCAACCAACCTGGAGTAGTAGGTGCCAAGTTTAAAGCGACCGTGTAATTGCTACCCATTTTATCACGTAGTAAATCAGCCACTTTTAACTGATCATCGGTATTATTAAACCGCGCTAAAATACGCCCATCTTTAAATTCAAAAGCCTTAGCGGGCACATCTGAATACTTAATATCTGCTTCAACCTGATTCGCTTGTTCTTGGCTAATAGCCGTTGTTAGCGTTGAAGATAATTGCACCGATGGATCATCACCGAATAAATTAGGTAATGAGTAAATAATCCCAATACCAAAAACAAGTATAACTAATATATTTTTCCAAACTGGGAAATGATTTTGCATCTGCTATTCCAATTAAACCTTAACAACTTTTTTAGTAATTGCCTTATAAGTACCTTTAGGCATCATACTTTCGATACCTTGTCTTTGCACTTGAAGAAAAACATTTTCACTGACTTCAATCTTTACAAAGTTATCATCAACTTCCACTACTTTACCTAAAATACCGCCCGAAGTAACCACTTCAACACCTTTGGTAATGGCAGCTATCATTTGTTTCTTTTCTTTTGAGCGTTTAGCTTGCGGGCGTAAGAATAGAAAGTAGAAAAATGCTAAAATCCCTAGTGGAAATAACACCCCTTCAAGACCGGGCTGTTGAGCAGCTGGCGCTGCCGCTAATGCGTCAGAAATAAAAAAACTCATAAATATCCTCGGTTATTATAATAATTAAAAATCTGGACATTATGCCACATAAGGTACAGATTTATCTCTTTGTTGGTAAAAATCCCTAACAAATGTCTCTAGCTCTTGTTTAGCAATTGCATCCCGCAAACCCTGCATAAGACTTAAATAATAATATAAGTTGTGTATCGTATTTAAGCGTGCCCCTAACATTTCTTTACAGCGATCTAAATGTCTTAAATAAGCTCTCGAATAATTCTGGCAGGTATAACAAGCACAAGCTTCATCAAGAGGCTTATTATCAAACTCATACTGACTATTTCTAATTTTTACCACACCAAAAGTGGTAAATAAATGCCCGTTACGCGCATTTCGGGTCGGCATAACACAATCAAACATATCAATACCACGCCGCACGGCCTCCACCAAATCCTCTGGCGTACCGACTCCCATTAAATAGCGTGGTTTATCAACAGGCATTTTGCTATGAATAACATCCAAGGTCGCCATCATTTCTTCTTTAGGTTCGCCCACAGACAACCCGCCAATCGCATAACCATCGAAACCTATATCGATTAAACCAGCAATAGATTCTTTACGCAGATGTTCATACATCCCTCCTTGAATAATACCAAACAACGCAGATGGATTATCCGCATGAGCGATTTTACTTCGCGCCGCCCAACGCAAGGATAAACGCATTGAATCGGCCGCCTCATCAACAGTCGCAGGATAAGGAGTACACTCATCAAATATCATGACAATATCAGAACCTAAATCCCTCTGTACCTGCATTGACTCTTCAGGCCCCATAAAAATTTTAGCGCCATTTAAAGGTGATTTAAAAGTCACCCCGGCTTCGGTAATCTTTCTTAAAGCGCCCAAACTAAAAACCTGAAAACCACCTGAATCGGTTAAGATTGGCTTATCCCAATGCATAAAATCATGCAAATCACCATGCGCTTTAATAACAGCTGTCGTTGGGCGCAACATCAAATGAAAGGTATTACCTAAAATAATTTGTGTACCTATACCTGTTAAATCTTCTGGCGTTAAGGACTTAACAGTACCATAAGTGCCTACCGGCATAAAAATAGGAGTTTCCACCATGCCCCTATCAAAAACAAGTTGCCCACGCCTAGCGTGCCCATCCGTATTAATTAAGTTAAATTCCATGCCCTGCCAAATATTTTGCTTATTATTAAGGGTGCAAATTATACTTTAGATATTAGGTGGTAACACCCACTGGCATTACTGATTATTACGCACCTGTTAAAAAGTTAATCGTGTAAATCCCCTCACGCACTTCAATGCCTAATCTGGCAATCACGGTTTAGTAAGGTGATTGTCAGGTTAATGTTGCTGCTAATCTATCAGCAGGCATGTTGTATTGATGGTGCTGTGTAAACAGTACATCTTCTTTTAGCAAGTTATTCCCTTTGCTTTATAACCGCACCTTATAGAACAATACTTCGGACAGTTTACGCGGCGATAACACCATAGTTACATAAGGCTGCAAAGCCTAGGCTGGATTTTATGGCAGTAAAGTCCAACCCTAAGTGGCAAGAAAACCTTTCCAATAAATGTGCATTAAATTTACGGGTTTTCCAACTGGCGATGGAAATGACGTTGCGAC
>CAIQNQ010000051.1 GCA_903873165.1 uncultured Methylococcaceae bacterium
GTCGCAACGTCATTTCCATCGCCAGTTGGAAAACCCGTAAATTTAATGCACATTTATTGGAAAGGTTTTCTTGCCACTTAGGGTTGGACTTTACTGCCATAAAATCCAGCCTAGGCTTTGCAGCCTTATGTAACTATGGTGCTATCGCCGCGTAAACTGTCCGAAGTATTGGAGATAGCTATGTCCTAAATTTTATAAAAACGACGTATTTTCCGACTTTTAATCGAAAAGGGCGTTTTCTCTCTAAAAAAATAGCTCAAATCGCGTTAAAACTAACTGACTCTGTTTTTAATATGAGAGTTTTGCAAGTTCCTCAAAGGTATTTAATATTCAAATCGGATCTGCTTTGATAGAAAGCTTTATTACTTAATCCTTAAAACCATGCTTACGCATACGATATAACAGAGTATCTCGGGTGAGGCCTAACAATTTAGCGGCCTTAACGCGATTACCATTAGTACGTTCTAAGGCTTGCTGAATGAATGCTGCCTCTAAAGATTCTAAATTAACACCTTCAACTGGTAGGGTAAAAGCATTGCCAGTCATCGTCACTTTAGCCGTAAATAGCTCAATGGGCAGGTGCTCAACATCGATAATATTACCTTCTACAAGAATACTTAGACGCTCACACAAATTTTTTAACTCTCGTACATTACCAGGCCAAGAATAGTGCTTTAAAACAGTTAAAGCCGCTTTACTAAATTGCGGCGTTTCTATGCCATGCGTGCTAGCAACCATCGTCATAAAATGTTTAATAAGATGCTCAATATCTTCTAATCTTCTCGCTAGAGGTGGCAATTCTAAAGGCACCACATCTAAACGATAGTAAAGATCTCGTCTAAACTCACCTGCTTTTACTTGCTGATTCAAGTCAGCATTGGTTGCGGCTATAATGCGTACATCAATAAAATAGGGTTTAGTATCACCTACCGCTAAACACTCACCCGATTCTAAAAAACGTAATAGCTTTGCCTGAATTGACATGGGCAAAGAATTAATTTCATCAAGAAATATTGTGCCCCCATTAGCGGATTCAAACAAGCCCAGTTTAGTCGTCGCAGCCCCAGTAAAAGCACCTTTCTTGTGCCCAAATAATTCTGACTCAATTAAACTTTCTGTTAAGGCCGCACAATTTAAACTGATAAATGGCTTATCAGCGCGACTACTCTCTTTTTGAATCGCATTAGCGAATAATTCTTTACCCGTTCCGGTTTCACCCTTAATTAATACGGTTACATCTGTCGCAGCGACCATTTTGGCACTACGAATAATAGAATCTAAGGAGGGAGAGTGCCCAATGATGGCTTTAAAGTGACCCATTGTACTTACTTAAGATGCGTAGAATGGTCAGTCATCACCATCGGGTTAAGCCATGGAAAAGCAGCCAGCAGTGCTAATGCAACCATAAATAAGCCAATGATTTGCTTAAAACGTTGCATTCTAGATAATCTTGTTAAGACTTGGGTCATTACCCCAATACCCATCACCGCAGGCAAGGTTCCTAAACCAAAAGCCAACATGGTAAAAGCACTCTGAGTTACATCGCCAGAGGTTGCCGCCAGCGCCAACGCCGAATAAACCAAACCACAAGGCAACCAGCCCCAAATCATACCAAACAAATAAGCCTGCGTATGATTTTTAACCGGAATAAGCTTGCGTCCATAAGGCTCCATTAATTTCCATATTGTGCCCCCCGCTTTTTCTATATAGGCAAAACGCGGAAACCATCCGGCTATATAAGCCCCCGCTCCTGCCATAACAATAGCGGATACTATTTGCAATAAGCGATGACCATGAAACTCACCCAAAGGCATACTAATTAATGCCTCAATACTGCCTATTAAAGCACCCGCTAGGGCATAGCTGGTTATTCGACCAAAGTTGTAGCTAAACACAAAAGGTAATAGTAATTTTTTATTATTACGAATCTCAGGGCTTAAACTGAGTGTTAAGGTGCCAATAATTGAGCCACACATACCAACGCAATGTAGGCTACTAAATAGCCCCATCATAAAAGCAACCCCATAAGATGTGGTAAATTCAGGATCAAATATCATTGTGCCGTTTCATAGATTTTTCCTCATTATTTAGTTGCTTACTCGTTAAATATCTTGGGTTGCATAAAAAAATAGCTATTCAAATACGTATGCAATAAATATGCCTAATAATATAAACTCTGAGTTATTGACTTACAAAGCGTCTTATTTTATGTATAAATTACTATTAAATATAACGAATATAAAATAAATTAATTCACCTTAAATCTATACCCTATCATTCAGTTATAAATAATAACTGTGTCATATCACACAGTTTTTAATAAAGTGTGTGATATGACACACTTTATTAAAAGATGACTCTCAATTAAAGATTATGTTGACTCACCAAATCAATACCTTCGCCAA
This sequence comes from uncultured Methylococcaceae bacterium, assembly GCA_903873165.1. Taxonomy (GTDB): domain Bacteria; phylum Pseudomonadota; class Gammaproteobacteria; order Methylococcales; family Methylomonadaceae; genus Methylobacter_C. Next base: position 2,406 of record CAIQNQ010000051.1, read on the forward strand.
AAATCATGCAACTTTCGCATGAATTCTACCGATTTCTGCAGCCTGGAAAATACTATCGTCAATTAAAAAATCCTCAGCATTTTTGCCCAGTGAATTTATAATGCGAAGCCTGTATTTTCGTGCTCTAAAGATGGTTTTTAAGTCCAGAATACTCCCTTTCTTTACTCCCTCCATTTTAGTGGATAATATCTGCGAAAAAGTCACCATAAAAAGAGAAAAATTAGCCGCATTGCCGACTTGCGTTTCTTTGACATTCATAAAATCTTCTAGTCCCCAATATTGCTTAGCATCACGAAAATTAAACTCAATTTGAAAACGCAAAGAGTAATAATCAATTATCGTTTCGCTGGCGAGTGTCAGATCATCGCTAAACAATAATACTTTCGCTGTTCTTCCGGTTGTCAAATTAGTTTTTACGATGGTTCTGTGATCAATACCGGAGTTGGTTAGGTCATCGGGACTTATCGATGCGGCAAACACATCGCGCGGGTGAGAAGTTGTTCGTAGACTATGCGGGTCACACCCTGTAGGTTATTGATCCACGTACTGGAGCGATCCGATCAACACAAATTTTTGTAGCGACTTGTAATGGTGTCGGGTATGGGTAAAACTAGTACTATTATTGGTTTTAATGTATTGCTTCTTAAAACTCATCGTTCGCTCATTTTTTCTAGGTGAGTTAAAAGCAGAGCGTAATTATTCAACCTCTTTTTTTGTTGAAGAGGGGTTAGGGAGATTTATCTGATACCCCTCCTTTTGGTTTTAAAGGTGAGAGGGGAGCATGGCGAGGGGGTAGGGGCTGAATAATTACAATGTGGTTGATATTAGATAGAAATAAAAAAATTAAATATTCAGGTTGAAAAGATTAGAATAATAGTTATAATAATCGTCCGTTCCAAAGCAGGTAATTAGTGTTTTGAGGTGGTAAAGTTAGATTGCCTAATAAAAATGTGTTGACA
>CAIQNQ010000052.1 GCA_903873165.1 uncultured Methylococcaceae bacterium
AGAGCATCGCCCTTACAAGGCGAGGGTCGGGGGTTCGAACCCCTCAGCACCCACCAGACTTTGGAGTGGTAGTTCAGTTGGTTAGAATACCGGCCTGTCACGCCGGTGGTCGCGGGTTCGAGCCCCGTCCACTCCGCCAAAATCAAAAGCCCCGAACCGATTTGGTTCGGGGTTTTTTTTTGCTCATAAATTGTTTCATTAAGGCTAATCTATGTTGACTGAAATTAGAGAAAAATCACAGGGTACCCTAGCATGGGTTATCTTGTCATTAATTTGTGTGCCTTTTGCTTTGTGGGGTATTAATAACTATTTGGATGCTGGGGGTGAACCTTCGGTTGCTTCAGTAGGATCAAAAGATTTTTACCAGAGAGATGTAAATAAAGCTTATGAGCAATATAGTCAAAATCTCAAAGGTATGCAAATTGATGAGCAAGTTCTTAAAGCGCAAGCATTGCAAAAGTTAATTAAAGATGAGGTTTTATTGCAATATGTGCATGCACAAGGTCTTGTGGTAACGGACGATGAGGCACGTGACTTTATAAAATCCTTACCTTACTTTCAAGTGGATGGTAAGTTTAGTGATAAGCAATATAAAACCTTATTGGGTTCACAGCGATTATCTTCTGCAGAGTTTGTTAATCGAATTAAAAATGCTCTGATTATGGAGCAATATCAACACAGTATTATTGATAGTAGTTTTGCTACTACTTATGATGTGGAAAGTTTTTTTAAAATTCAGAATCAGCAACGTGATGTGAGTTATGTCACTGTTGGTCTTGATCCCGCTCCTAATCAGCCGACTGCTGAAGAAATAGCAAATTATTATCAACAGCATCAAGATTCTTATCAGACGCCTGAGCAAGTTTCAGTTGAGTATGTGGAGCTTAAGTTAGAAGATTTAGCTAATAAAGTTGCAGTATCTGATGATAAGTTGAAAGCTTATTATGAAGAACAAAAGGAACAGTATTCTACTCCCGAGCGTAGAAAAATCAGTCATATTTTGATATCAATCAATGATAAAGTAACTGAAAAAGATGCTTTAGAAAAAGCAAAAAATGCTAAGCAAGAATTGTCTAAGAAAGACTTTTCTGCTTTAGCGTCAGAAATTTCTGATGACAAATTAACTGCTAAGAAAGGCGGTGATTTGGGCTTATTTAATGCCGGTGTAATGGAAAAGGCGTTTGAGGATTCTGCCAGTGCATTAAAATTGAATGAAGTTTCAGAGCCTATTAAATCTTCTTTTGGTTATCATTTAATTAAAGTGACTGAACTAGTGCCTGCTAGTACAAAATCATTTGAAAGTGTAAAAGCTGAACTTACTAAAGCCTATCAAAAATCCCAAGCAGAAAATGCTTTTTACGAAGCGAGTGAAAAATTAACCCAATTGAGTTATGAGCACCCAGACAATCTACAATCGGTGTCTGAGGCTTTGGGATTGCCAGTACAGAAATCTGCTTTATTTACTAAAGAAAGTGGTGCAGGAATAGCGCTTGAAGAAAAAGTGCGTAGTGCAGCATTTGCAGAAGAAATTTTGCAGGGAAATAACAGTACTCCCATTGAGAAAAGCAATGAGCACTTAATAGTTTTGAGATTGTTAGAGCACAAAACTGCGGATAAGCGCGATTTGAATGAAGTTCGATTAGAAATTCTTTTATTACTAGCGCAAGAAAAAGCTCAGAAATTAGCTGTTGAAAAAGCTCAAAAAATTAAAGCGAGTTTGGATGCGGGTAAAGCATTAAAAGATGTAGCAGCAGAATATAAATTAGAAGTTAAAGCTGAAAATGCCTTAGTGCGAGGTAAAAGTAAATTACCAGAACCGCTAACAGAATCAGTATTTAAAGCAGCTAAACCCGTTGGCGATAAGCCAAATGTATTTGTCGTAGCATTGTTATCCGGCGAGCAGGCGGTTGTTAGTCTATCTAAGGTAACATCAGGTGTTATGAGTGAAAGTGATAAGAAACAAATGGATTTAGCAAAGAAAAATATTGCTAATGCCTTTGGTCAAAGTGATTTCAATCAAGTATTGAATAGCTTACAAGCCTCTGCTGATGTTAAAGTGCATAAAAAAGTGCAACAACAATAATAATAGGCGCAGCGTATTATTAAAAGGGGAGCTTTTAGCTCCCCTTTTTTTTGCCTAGTTATCTTAAATTTACACGCCTACCAAACGATTGGGTACAATTAATGTATCTGTAGTACATTTGCCAACGTACATTTTTGTTTATGAAGATGAGAAATTACTTAATTCCAATACTGTTTATACTATTAAACGGTTGTGAGGATTTACAACTTAATAACCCCTATACAGAAGATGAAGGCAAGCAAAGTGTTTTGTATCAATCATTTTCAGAGCGTCCAAAACATCTTGATCCCGCAACGGCTTATAGTGAAAATGAATATGCCTTTATAGCGCAAATTTATGAGCCACTGTTTCAGTACCACTATCTAAAAAGACCTTATCAATTAACGCCTTTAACAGCGACAAAATTGCCTGACATTATTTATCTTGATAAAACAGGTAAATTTTTGCCTGAAAATGCCGCCGAACAAGAGATTGCCTATACGGATTATGTGCTAAATATTCAGTCTAATATTCATTTTCAGCCGCATCCAGCATTAGCCAAAAATGTCCAAGGTGAATATCAGTATCATCAATTAAGTGCGGAGCAAATCCAGTCTTATAAAGCGTTAAGCGATTTTAAAGAAGTGGGGACAAGAGAGTTAACGGCTGAAGATTATGTTCAGCAAATTAAACGCTTAGCGCATCCTAAGATGCAGTCCCCTATTGCAGAAATCATGAAAAATTATATCGTAGGCTTTGATGATTTCTCTAAACAAGTGGCTGATAAGAAAAAGACAGATATTAAATCGATACCCATGTCGGGACTAGAGATTATTAATCCTTATCAATATCGCATACGTATTAAAGGTAAATATCCCCAATTTCTATTCTGGTTGTCAATGCCGTTTTTCGCGCCTATGCCTTGGGAGGCGGATGTTTTTTATGAACAACCAGGTTTAGCGGATAAAAATATTACCTTAGATTGGTATCCGATTGGCACTGGGCCGTATTTATTAGCAGAGAATAATCCTAATAGACGGATGATCTTATTAAAGAATCCTAACTTTCATGTCGAAACTTACCCTGCCGATGGTGAGCCAGAAGATGAACAAAAAGGCTTGTTGGTGGATGCGGGTAAAAAACTGCCGTTTATAGATAAAGTGGTTTTTATGCTAGAAAAGGAAACCATCCCTTATTGGAATAAGTTTCTGCAAGGCTATTATGATGCTTCTGGTATAGCATCAGATAGTTTTGATCAAGCTATCCAGTTTACGGGTTCTGGTGGAGTAGCCTTAACCGACTCAATGAAAGATAAAGGGATTCAGTTGCAAACCCTAGTAGAAACTTCAGATTTTTACATGGGATTTAATATGTTGGATACCACCGTGGGTGGCGATACAGAAAGGGCTAGAAAATTAAGACAAGCAATTTCTATTGCGGTTGATTATGAAGAATTTATATCGATATTTAGAAATGGTCGCGGTGTGGTCGCGCAAGGCGCAATTCCACCGGGTATTTTTGGCTTTGCTGAAGGTAAAGAGGGAATTAACACGTATGCTTTTAACTGGCACGACAATAAACCGCAACGTAAAGGTATAGCTGAAGCGCAGCAATTAATGATTGAAGCGGGTTATCCCAACGGTATCGATCCAACTACCAAGGAAGCGTTAATACTTAATTTTGACACGGCATCAGTCAGTGTGGATGATCGACCAACCATGAACTGGTATCGTAAGCAGTTCGAGAAGATTGGCATTAAGCTGGTTATTAGGGCAACGGACTACAACCGGTTTCAGGAAAAAATGCGCTCAGGTAATGAGCAGATTTTTGTTTGGGGCTGGAATGCAGATTACCCTGATCCAGAAAACTTCTTCTTCTTGCTTTACGGCCCTAACTCAAAGGTGAAGTTTGGTGGTGAGAATGCGGTTAACTATCAAAACGTAGAGTTTGATCGTTTATTTGAGAAGATGCGTAATATGGATAACACACCTGAGCGTTATCAAATTATTCAACAAATGCAAGAAGTGATCAGACACGATTCGCCTTGGATATTTGGCTTTCATCCGAAGAATTTTTCTTTGTATCATAGTTGGTATAGTAATTTAAAACCTAATTTAATGGCCAATAATCGACTTAAATATACGCGACTTGATCTTGAAAGTAGGGCAGAAAAGCGTAAATTATGGAATCATCCCGTGTTGTGGCCATTTGCGATAGGCATAATCCTGCTGTTAAGTGTTGTTACTGTATTAATGATCTCCCGTTATAAAAACAGAGAACTTAAATGATTCAATATATTATTCGGCGCTTTTTATACGCTATACCGTTATTAATCGGCGTTAACATCTTAACTTTTGTCTTGTTTTTTGTGGTTAATAGTCCCGACGATATGGCGAGGATGCAGTTAGGCCAAAAGCGGGTGACAGAGCAAGCCATCAATAATTGGAAGCAACAACATGGTTATAATTTGCCCTTGTTATGGAATGAGCAAGCGGACAACCAAGAGAAAATAACCCAGACTATTTTTTATCAAAAATCAGTCGGATTATTTTTATTTCGTTTTGGGGTATCCGATAGCGGTAGAAATATTGGCGCGGATATACAAGAGCGCATGTGGCCTAGTTTAGCCTTGGCATTACCCACCTTAATTGTAGGCTTAGTCGTTGATATTAGTTTTGCATTATTGTTGGTTTTATATCGGAACAGGGCGTTAGAGCGGATTGGTATCGTATCTTGCGTGGTCTTGTTATCCATATCCTCCTTGTTTTACATTATTGGCGGGCAATTCTTGTTTGCAAAAGTCTTAAAATGGGTGCCTATCTCAGGTTATGACGATGGTTTGTCTGCTCTAAAATTTTTGATTTTACCCATTTTAATTGGCGTATTTTCAGGGTCAGGGTCAGGCGTGCGCTGGTATCGCACCTTGTTTTTAGAAGAAGTAGAAAAAGATTATGTCCGAACGGCTAGGGCAAAAGGCTTAACGGAAACAGAAGCTTTATTTAAGCATGTCTTGCCCAATGCTTTAATTCCGATCTTAACAGGCGTAGTCGTGATATTACCGCTGTTGTTTATGGGCAGCTTGATTATGGAGTCATTCTTTAGCATTCCCGGCTTAGGTAGTTATACGCTTGACGCCATTAATAGCCAGGATTTTGCTATTGTGCGCTCAATGGTGTTTTTAGGATCTGTACTCTATGTCTTGGGATTATTGCTGACAGATATTTCTTACACATTAGTCGATCCACGAGTGAGGTTGTCCTAATGGTTATATTGTGGACAGATGCGCTGATTTTTCTATTGCTCAGCAGTTTATTAGCCCTAGTGATCTATATGCGCAACAAAGAGCATATGCAAAGACCGATACAAAAAATAGCGCAAAGCAAGGTCGGCATTGCCGCTCTGGTTATTTTGCTGTTTTATATTTTTATTGGATTAATAGATTCAATTCACTTTAAACCGAACAATACTAAAAATACTGAAATTATTAGTGTATTAGATTATTGGGCTTCAAGTTTAAGAGAGCATGGTGAAAAGACCTATTCCGCGCCTTTTTCAACGCATCTGTATAGTAAAGAAATTATCGTATCCCAAGATGGTGTCGTGCATTGGGATTATCCAAGGTTAGAAAACGGTGGTCGACATATTTATCTGCCAGAACATCAATTATTACTGGATATAGTTAAAAAGCTCGCTATTGGCTTGCTCCAAGGGCTTGTGATATCCAGTTTTTTAATCGTAGGCTTTTTAATTATTAGATTTATAGCGACTCATAAACAAACGCCGCTATTATTCTTAAGTCCGAGTTTAAAAGTGGCTTTAATTGTGATGGGAGTGGTTATTTCCGCTGCCTATTGTTTAGTGTATTTATCCAATTATTATCATGTTTTTGGTACGGATAAAGTAGGGGAAGATGTTTTTTATCAGGCCATAAAAAGTATTCGAACCGGTTTGGTACTGGGGACTTTAACCACATTAATTATGTTACCGTTGGCGATAGTGTTTGGAATTCTGGCGGGATTCTTTGGGGGTTGGGTTGATGATATTATTCAGTATATTTACACGACGCTCAATGCCATTCCTGGCGTGTTATTGATCGCCGCATCCATATTAATGGTGCAAGTGTATATGTCGGGACACGAGCAAGAATTTACCAGTATTATTGTAAGAGCCGATACGCGCTTATTGTTTTTATGCTTAATATTAGGTGTCACCAATTGGACAGGTTTGTGTCGACTATTAAGGGCAGAAACATTAAAATTAAGAGAAATGGAATATGTACAGGCGGCTAGGGCACTAGGTGTTAAAAAAGGTATGATTTTATTTAGACATATCTTGCCTAATGTCATGCATATTGTTTTAATTTCAGTGGTTTTAGATTTTAGTTCTTTAGTTTTGGCAGAAGCGGTATTGTCCTATATTAATATTGGCGTTGATTCCACCACGTATAGTTGGGGTAATATGATCAATGGGGCACGCTTAGAAATGGCTAGGGAGCCCATTGTGTGGTGGTCTTTATCGGCGGCATTCTTATTTATGTTTACATTGGTATTAGCAGCTAATTTATTTGCAGATACCGTGCAAGATGCTTTTGATCCTCGTAGAGGCATAGAGTAATTATCACGCTTATGTAGTAACTGTTTGATTCAATTAGTAAGAGTGGACTGTATAAAGTTGAATTGAAAAATTATCAGATTGTTAATGGTTTTTGAGGTTTTATTTATAATAAAAAGCTGATATCATAGTCAATCTTAGTCGGATGCTGCGTAAGACCAGTAGGTTTATAATAGACAGTTAGGGAGAAACCATGCTTATATTGACACGTCGTGTAGGTGAAACTTTAATGATCGGTGATGAGGTAACTGTTACTGTTCTTGGAGTGAAAGGAAATCAAGTGCGTATTGGTGTTAACGCACCAAAAGACGTATCCGTACATAGAGAAGAAATTTACGACAGAATCAAAAAAGAACAAACCGAAGCTGATTCTGAAGAATAAACTGTTTTAGGAGAGATGGCCGAGCGGCTGAAGGCGCTCCCCTGCTAAGGGAGTATGGGCTTTATCTCCCATCGAGGGTTCGAACCCCTCTCTCTCCGCCATATTTATAAAAAAACGTCAATTTTTGTAAATAAAAATTGACAAAAACCGAGAAAAAAAAGATAATAAGCGGCTCAATTAGGCGCCCGTAGCTCAGCTGGATAGAGTAATCGGCTACGAACCGATCGGTCGGGAGTTCGAATCTCTCCGGGCGCGCCATTGAAGTTAAAGATTATTCCCCTGTAGCTCAGTCGGTAGAGCGGATGACTGTTAATCATTAGGTCGGCGGTTCGAGCCCGTCCGGGGGAGCCAAATAAATAAAGGGCTTGCAGCGATGCAAGCCCTTTTTTTTGCCTTGAATCCGGTCAATCTCCGGTATGAGTGGTTATTAAGACATTGACTCAAGCTGTTTTACTGTCATGTAAGTTCCTTCAATTTAACTAAGCTTGTTACGAGTTGTCAGATGTCACAACCAGAATCAGGCGGTCCCCATTGATGTTAGAAGTAGATTCAGGGTGTGGAACGCCTGAGTTAGGTACAGCACTTTATTCTGAAAGAGGATCAATATCATGAATATGACGCGACTACTTGGTTGATTCCTAGTAAATATTGATATACTCACGCATTAAAATCTAACGTCGCAGATAAATATCAAATAACCATGATAACTTCATTCCACGCGAAATACTTTGCATACGAACTAACACGGCAACATGCAGCTAATGACGGTGGTCGATTATCACAAGCTTTATTTGATGCCTCAGTTGATTTAAACCCTCATCAGATTGAAGCCGCTTTATTCGCCTTAAAGTCACCCTTATCAAAAGGCGTGTTGTTAGCGGATGAAGTGGGCTTAGGTAAAACGATTGAAGCGGGTATTGTGCTTTGTCAATATTGGTCAGAACGCAAACGCCGTTTGTTAATAATATGCCCAGCTTCACTTCGTAAACAATGGGCTTTAGAATTAGAAGAAAAATTTAATTTACCCTCGATCGTTTTAGACGCCGGCACTTGGCGAGAAACATTAAAAAATAACCAATCGCCCCTCCAGCAAAAAGCCATTATTATTTTATCGTATCAATATGCCAACCGAATCCGTGAAGATCTTAAATCCATTGCTTGGGATTTAGTGGTCATGGATGAAGCGCATAAGCTACGTAATGCGCATAAAGAAAGTAATAAAATTGGACAGGGCTTACGGTGGGCACTTGAAGACTGTAGAAAGCTACTGTTAACAGCCACGCCCTTACAAAATTCTTTAATAGAATTGTATGGGCTTTCAACCTTAATTGATGAGCATTTATTTGGGGATGTCTATGCTTTTCGTAGTCAGTATATGAATGTTAATTCAAATATTGATGAGTTACGCACCAGACTCTCAAGTTTTTGTAAACGCACTTTACGTAAGCAAGTTACAGAATATATTCGTTACACAGAGCGACATGCGATAACACAACCTTTTAACCCTACTGATGATGAGCACTCTCTTTACGAAGCGGTAAGTCGATTTATGTTGCGGCCAGATAGTTA
>CAIQNQ010000053.1 GCA_903873165.1 uncultured Methylococcaceae bacterium
CAACAAATACAGGTTCCGAAAAAATTATACACCAGACAACAAGCTCTCATAGGGAATTCGCAAGCCTTCATGTAAGCGTTTAATCATGCGCAGACTCAAAGCGCGTTTACGATTTAATACTTCGGACACTCGACCACTAGACCCTATATAGGTTTCAAGATCACGTGGCGTAAGACCTTGTTGTTCCATGCGAAACTTAATCGCTTCAATGGGATCAGCCGGACTAATCGGGTAATGTTTATTTTCGTATGCTTCCACTAAAGCAACCAGAATCTCCATTTCCTCAGCTTCTATGGTTCCTTCTTGCGCTTGAAATATTGTTTCAAGGCGATTAAACGTCAACTCAAGATCTTCATCGTTACGGATAGGCTTAATATTCATCTACATTCTCAACATTAATTTTGTCGTATTGCTCATGGGTACCGACAAATTTTACCCATGCAATACAAGCCCTGTATTGCATTTCAACGACTAACCTGTATTTGTTGCCGCCGATATTAAAAACAACTCGGTTATTAGCCCAGGAGATTCGAATGTTACATGTAACAAATTCCGAAGTTAAACAACGGCTAGGCTAATACATTACATGCGACTTGTCTTGAGCTTGTAGTGATTGAAAAGTCAGGGCGTCCTGCTGTGGTCATGCTCTCTATTGCGGAATATGAACGTTTACAAGCGTTGGGCGATGTTTATTGGGGAGAAAAAGCAAAACAAGCTTTGGTAAAGGGTTTAATGGGTGCTGAACAAACCCTGCGAAGATTGCAAGCCCGTATAGATGCTCCGGCTTAACTTAATCGTAAAACGCAACGATGATGATATATAAAAAATTATACCATTTAGCTAAGTGAAGATGGAGTTGCTTTAGGGTAAGTTTAAATATAACTATACTGTGATCATATAATGAGCTAAATGTAAGATGCTGTTATATGACCTTTATTTTATTCTAGGCACGTATTTTTTCGTAGAGCGACTCGGGAGCAATATCGGCACCATTCTCCCAGGCTATTGTACCGCCATCAATACTTGCTGCTTTAAACTGGTTTAAATCCCGCAATGGTTCAAAAATAGTCCATTTGCCAATGTATTCTGAAAAGTCGACGTTACCACAAGTACCATCATCAAACACGATGTTAAAAACATAGTCTTGTTGATAATTAATTTCAATGACTTTATTCATATTCCACATAAATACCAGCACCTCAATTTAAGGGTTTTATTTTAGTAATTTCTTTGCCGTCTAGCGCAAGTTGCCAGTCTTCTTCAAGTTCTGCAATATGTAAATCAATCCATTCACGTACCAGTTTAGTCGCTGTTCTTGAGTTTAATGATCCTTTGAGGATGTTCCCGTTAAAATCAAATAAGGCATTTTCTCCCTGATATTCCGCATGAAAGTGCGGTGGATTATGGTCATCGTAAAACATTCTGATAATGATTCCAAAAAACCTAGAAATTATTGGCACTGTTAACTCTCATAAAAACAATATAGCAATTAGAAAAGAAATTTCAATAAGGGCTGGATTTTAATAAAGGTAAACTTAAATATAACTTTGCTATGTCTCTATTTATATAATTGAACTGTTTATGAGTAAGGTAAGACGCAATAATAAAACTCCATTTATCTTGGAGTAAAACAGCTTTAGCTGTTTTTACAGGCAATAGCTGAAGCTATTGCACTCCTGTTTTTTTAACAACTAGTGTTTTATTTAACTATTTTATTTATTGCGAGTTA
>CAIQNQ010000054.1 GCA_903873165.1 uncultured Methylococcaceae bacterium
AGATTTTGGTCTAGTGCTACAGGTGTGGCTCATGATGCCAATGATCGATTAATCTATAATACAAAAACAGGTGTTTTATCGTACGACATTGACGGTACTGGTTCAGCTAAAGCAGTTGCTATCGAAGTATTAGGTGCGTCGTCAACTCATCCTTTATTGACAGCTACAGATATCATTTTATTTTAGTTGCCTAATATTATATCTAATTTAATAACTCATACATTCACCTGGATTTAATCATATTGATTTAAGCCAGGTGATTCATAATGATTTTTTGTTATAATGCTTATTCTGAGTTAATTAAAGTAAGTCACTCTTGTTTTCCCTCCTAGTTTTTTCTTATAAATCACGATGATTTATGTCTACTAACCAACAGGATTCTATTAATGGTATTTCGTTCAATATTTAATTTAGTATTTATATTTTTAACTATTTTATTAGTAGCTTGTTCGGAAAAATCAAATCAATTAGAGGAAGGACAGAAACAGTTTACTGCTGGAAATTATGATAAAGCAGCGATCGCTTTTAAAAAGGTCGTTGATCTTGAACCCAAAGATGCAGAGGCACATTATCAATTAGCTGAAGCGTTAACAAAAATAGGTGACGCTCAAAATGCGGCTAATCAATATTTAGCGATATTATCAACAGATTCTAATTATGATTTAGCTCGTTTGCATTTAGGTCAATTACTTTTATCAGCTAATCAAATTGATAATGTACAAAAAATTGCTAATGAATTGCTCATACGAGATTCCACAAATGTGGATGCTAAGATATTATTAGCCAATGTTCTCATTTTTAAAAACAATACTGATAATGCAATTACAGAATTGAATACTGTTTTAAATGCTCATCCTGATAATTTGCAAGCCAATTTATTAATGGCTAGCATTCAACTTAAAACAGGTAAAGTAGCTGAAGCAATAGCTAACTTAAAAAGAATGAGTGAACAGCATCCTAATGATGTTTCTGCCTTGTCTTTTTTAGCTAAAATTTATTTGCAGTCTAATGAATCGGATAAAGCAAAACCTATTTTGGAATCAATTATTAAGATTGAGCCAAAAAAGTTAGAACATCGCAGAGCATTGATGTTGTATTTGGTTGCTAATAAACAATTAGATGCAGCAGAACAAATACTAAGAACGGCTACTGAGGAGTTAACGGATGATGTTAATGCGAAAATTTTATTAGTGGAGTTTTTATATGAGAAACGCTCACCTGAGATTGCATTGGCTGAATTGTTACCACTAATAGATCAAGCACCGGAGAATTCAGATTTACGTTTTGAATTAGTAAAATTAGAAGTTGCTCAAAATCATGCGGACAAAGCGGAAGTTGCTTTAAAAGAAATAATTGATTTAGACAAAACAAGTGTTAATGCTGTAAAAGCTCAAACGCAATTAGCACGATTATTTGTTGCTACGCAACGCACAAAGGAAGCAAAAGAGTTAAATACTCTGCTATTAAAAGAGCATCCAAAAGACATTGATTCAATAGTGTTAAGAGGTGAAATTGCCTTAGCTGAACGAAGGTTATCTGATGCAATTTCTGATTTTCGTAGTGTATTGGTTGATCAGCCCCAAAATGTAACAGTTCTAAAGTTATTGAGTGCCGCGCATATTCAAAATAATGACCCTGTTTTAGCTAAAGAAAATTTACAAAAAGTGTTGGCTTTAACGCCTAATGATGAGTCTGCGGCTGTTGAGTTAGCCAATGTGTTATTAAAAACAGGGGATACTGAGCAAGCGGTACAGTTAATTGAAGCGGTAGTGAAAGAGCACCCAAAAAGCAAACAGGCATTGCAAGGGGCATTTAGTATTTATAGTGCTCAAAAACAATGGGATAAAACTCAGGATTACGCTAAGCGAATTCAATTTGCGTTTCCCGAAGAAGGGGTTGGCTATTATTTATCGGGCTTAGCTTTTCAAGCGGAAGGCAAAGTAGAGGCAAGTGTGCGGTCATTTGAGCAAGCACTGAATAAGCAACCGGATGCGGTTGAACCTATGACGCAATTGATTAAAGGTTTGTTGGCAAATAAGCAAACCGAGAAGGCTGTGTCTACTTTAACGACCAGTTTAAAACAACAACCCAAGAATTTTGTGTTTTTTAATATGTTAGGTAGTGTTTATCTAAACGATAAAAAATTTGATGAAGCAATTTCTGCTTTTAATAAAGCCTCTATTATTAAACCTGAATGGTCAGTACCTTACCATATGATTGCTGTTGCTTATTCTGCTCAAGCTAAAAAATCTGACGCTATCCAAGCATTGAAATTAGGCTTAACAAACACGAAAGACAATTTGGATTTAGTCAATGATCTGGCAACTATTTATAGCAGTTTAGGTGAGCATGCTAAAGCCATTGCCCTTTATGAAGAGGCTTATCAGTTAAATCCTAATTCGCTTGATTTATTGAATAATTTAGTGATTTATTTAACGGAGTTTGGTAATGATAAAGCAGCTTATGAAAAAGCGGATAAGTTGGTTGAACCCTTAAGAAAATTAGATAATGCCTATAGTATGGATACTGTCGGCTGGTTAGATTATAAATTAGGTAAATTGACTGAAGCCCAAGATTTGTTAATAAAAGTTATCGCCGCTAATCCAGAATCACCAAGCAGTAACTATCATTTGGGGATGATTTATTATCAATTGAAAAATACTGCTAAAGCGACTGAATATTTGCAGAAAGCACTTGATAAAAAAGTGGATTTCACTGGAATTGCGATAGCTAAACAAACCTTAAACATTTTAGCTAAAGCCAGTCAGTAAGCTTTAGTTATACTATTTTATTGCCAACAAGGATTTATTTATGTTCTCTTTAAACATTAACTTTAAAAAAATATGTATTGTGGTAATCGCCTGTCTTTTAGTGGCTTGTGGTGGTAAGGAGGAAAGAAAAGTCAAATATATGCAAGAAGGCAAGCAATTGTTTTCTGAGGGTAAATATGATAAGGCCATATTATCTTTTAAAAACGTTTTACAGATTGATCCCAAAGATGTTGCTGCGCGTTACGAAATGGCAGAGTCACAAAGTAAACAAGGTGAATTGCAAGGAGCAGCGAGTCAGTACTTAGCCGTAATGGGTGTGGATGCAAAGCATTTAATGTCTCGTATTAGAATGGGGCAAATTTATTTGATGGTTAATCAACTAGATAATGCTGAAAACATGACTAAAGAAATTAAAGCCATAGACCCTGAAAATATTGAAGGAATGGTTTTAAATGCGGGTGTGTTAATTGCTAAAAATGATACAGAAGGAGCCTATAAGCAATTAGAAACTGTATTGGCTAAACAACCTGATGATGTTCAAGCTAATTTATTAAAAGCGTCTTTAGATGCTAGATCAGGCAAAATTGATTTAGCTATTACAACTTTAAAAAATAATAGTGAGAAAAATCCGACTAAAATAACGCCTTTGTTGATGTTAGCTAAGATTTATACTGACAAGAAAGAATTCGACAAAGCTCAAGAAACTCTTGAAGCCATTATAAAAATTGAACCTAAAGAGTTAGAGAATCGTAAACGCTTGGCACTCTTTTTTGCGGCAAGTAACAAACTTGATGATGCAGAAACCACTATGCGTACTGCTGTAAAAGAGCTTCCTGAAAATACCCAAGCAAAAGGCTTGTTAATCGATTTTCTAGTCACCAAAAGAGGTGCTGAGCAGGGTATTACTGAGTTACTCCCTATGATTAAGGCAGAGCCACAGCAATATGATTTGCGATTTAAATTGGCTGAACTTGAATTTTCTTTAAAACATCTTGATAAGGGGGAAGCAGTACTAAAAGAGATTATCTCTCTTGATAAATTAGGGCCATTTTCACTTAAAGCCCGAGATGAGTTGGCTAGACTTTTTGTTGTCAGTAAGCGACTTGATGAGGCAAGAGTTTTAATTAAAGAGGTTATTGACGAAAACCCTCATGACGTAGAGGCCTTACAATTACGTGGTGAATTTGCTTTAAATGATGGTAAGTATTTAGATGCCATTGGTGATTTTAGAGCGGTATTAGTAGATCAACCTAAGAATGTAAAGGTACTTAAGTTATTGAGTACGGCGCATTTATTAAATAAAGAGCCTTTATTAGCAAAAGATGCGTTGGAGAAAATTATTGAAGCCGCTCCTGCTGATGATGCCGCTAGACTTGAATTGGCGAATTTATTAGTTAAGAATGGTGATGGTGACAGAGCTATTCAGCAAGTTGAAGAGTTAATTAAAGTTAATCCAAAAAGTAAAGCTGGCTTAGAAGCTTTATTTAAAGCCTATGTCGGTAAGAAAGAGTGGGATAAAGCCCAGAATATATCTGTAAAATTGCAAGACGCTTATCCTAAAGAAGGCATGGGCTATTTCTTGTCAGGTATTGCTTATCAGGCTGAAAATAAATTAGATGCCAGTGTTAGTGCATTCCAAAAAGCATTATCTATCCAAGCAGATGCGGTAGAACCAATGACGCAATTGATAAAAAGCTATTTGGCTCTTAATCAGGCTGACAGAGCAGTCGCTAAATTGAATGAAATCATCAAACAACAACCTAAGAATTTTGTGGCTTACAATTTGATGGGTGGTGTGTATTTGAACCAGAAAAAATTTGATGAGGCTATTGCGGAGTTTAAAAAATCATCTGCTATCAAACCTGAATGGCCAACACCTTACGGTATGTTGGCATTGGCTTATGGAGCAGAAGGTAAAAAACCAGAAGCTATTAAAGCATTTGAAGAAGGGATTACCAATACCAAAAGTGCTTTAGAATTAGTTAATAACTTGGTTGCTATTTATAATCATGATGGGCAGCATGATAAAGCGATTGCTTTGTATGAAGAGGCGCACAAATTACATCAAGATTCATTAGAGGTTAGTAATAATCTGGCAAGTTATTTGACTGATTATCCTAGAAACGGTACTGATTTGGAAACCGCTGCTAAGTTAGTTGAACCTTTAGACAAGCTGCAAAATCCAAATGCCAAAGACACCATCGGTTGGATTGCTTATAAACAAGGTGATTACGCTAAAGCACAAGAGTTATTGACTAAAGTGGTAACAGCACTTCCAGAATCAGCCATTGGTAATTACCATTTAGGTATGGTTTACTTTAAACAAGGTGATAAAGCTAAGGCCTTAGAGTTGTTAAAGAAAGCAGTGGATAAAAAAGAAGGCTTTATAGGGCTTGATACGGCTACAGAAACTTTAAAGCAATTAGAAGCAAAGTAGGTTAAATTTTGAATCAAGCCCCTTAATTAGGGGCTTGTTTTATAAGGTAAAAACTATTCCCATGCAGTGTTTTTATCGATCCATCTAAGACTTAACCAATACCATAAAGTCATTGGTATCATGATGCCTGCCCAGCTCCAATCGTCAATTAAGAATAACTTTTCTATCCATTCATTTCCACTAAAGTAACTAACCCAAGGAATGCAATAAAGACTGAATATTAAGTTACTCCAGATGAGTATTAGAGCCGTTTTTCGTGTTTCAATACTTGAGTACGCAAGAAATACCCAAATTGGGGTTGAGTCGGTTTTTTTCATAGTGATGGTTTTGTGTTGGTGGTTAATAAGTGTGTTTGTTGAAAACTGAATAAAATGAACTAGCTTTATTTTTTATTAGCTTGCATTCAAAAATCTATATCCTATAAATAATGCAGATCCAAAAAGATATATCGCATTGGGGACGGGTGCAGGTGTCGGTGGCGTGGTAGGATTTATGTGCCAAGCTAAAGCATAATTCCAACTAAAGTTAGTTGCTTCACCCGATTTAACGAGCAATTCATAATCATGTCCCGTCACTAATTGTGCCCAGATGTTTTGAGTGTTATCAATGGTACTAGCCGATAAGGCAGTGCTTGAGTTTGCAGATACATCGAATAACTCTAAATTTAAATGGTGTAATGTGGTAGCAAGATTGGCATCGTTAGCTACGCCCATATTCCAAACTAAGGATGCAGTCAACGAACTGCTTGTTGTGGCACTAAACTTATAAGTTGCTGTTTTGTTACTTCCGAATTCTCCACCAAAAGCATTGTCATAATCGAAGCCATTTAAACTTATATTGCCATTATTGCTTCCACCATCTTCTAAGCTATTTTGTTCGCCACCACTGATGATTTGGTAACTATGTAAGACGTTGACTTGGCCAGCACCGAATCGATCATCTAAGCCATTGGTTGACAAATGTCCGTTCATACCATAGTCAGAGATATTGGCCGTAGTAGAGGTGTTATGAGTCACTCTATCAGCCCCTGCCATTAATTCGGCTTTAATAGTTACGGCGCGTTCTGCATCATAGACAGTTCCAACCCCCGTGATACTATTTGAGCCTTTTGAAAGGTTTAATCCAGCATCGTGTCCAGTTTGAACCAAAAGAGCTGCCGTAGCTGAAACTTCAGGTGTAGCAGCACTGGTCAGGGCTTCTGGAGTGACTAGATCAGGACGAGTTCTGCCGTCGATATAGACAGAGTCAACTTGGCTTGAACCATAAGCGGCTCCTCCGTCTGTTCTGCCCACTGCAATCACGTTATAGGCATTACTGAGTAGAGGATTAGTGCTTTGGCTATTGGCCATGCCGACGATTTGTATTAAGTCGGTTAACTGTGTTTCTCTATCGGTTAATCTTAAAATGAGACCTGCTTGGGTTGAATCATTACCCACCCAACTGTCATTGGCAATTCTGCTGCCATTAAAAGGTGCTGATATTGAGTATAATGCGATGCTATTAAGCCAGGCATTTGCTTCATATACAGCAATGTTGCTAATGCCATTCGCCATGGCATTGCTGCCATAAAAAATCCCACCTACCCAATTTGCATGTCCACTAACTGCAGTACTTGCAACACTAGGGAAAGTAAAGGACTTGCCTGTAAATACGGGATCGTTTACGTTCGGTGAATAAATAGGGTAGGTAGGGTCAGTACTTTCTACAGATGAGGATTCAATATGTAATACATTTACGCCCGCACCGTTAGGTGTGTTTGCACCTAGTAATGTCTGTAAATCAGTATAGCCAATATCAGTTTTATAATCGGCATAACTGGTTAATGACCAGGTTAATGTTGGGATTATATAAAACAAATGTATTTTTATTTTGTTCATTTCAACCACGCTAACCCGTTAGTTCATAAAGCTTGTAGTTTAATAATGCTTAGTTAATTTGATATTGAATTTTATTAGCAGTTGCTTTATTGAGGATAGTACCCAAGACGTTAATATCTTTTAATAAAGCAGCACTTTGTTTAAGTTCTTCAATTTTAGTATGACCTTCATCTACCACGAGTAAAATACAATCAACTGCTGGAATAAAGCCCAATGTATCATCCTGCGATAATAATGGGGGTAAATCGAATATGATAATTCTATTTGGATCCTTATTTTTTAACTCAGTTATCAGCGTTAACATTTTAGGCGAACGTAATAGTTCAGCAGAGTTAAGAATAGCATTTCCTGCGGGTAAAATAGTGATGTCATCGACTTCAATGTTCACTAATAACTCATCGATAGGTGTGTTATGGGTTAAATAATCACTCAAGCCAGATTTGGTTTTAATATTTAATAAATTACAAATGCCAGGGTTTTGAAAATTAGCATCAATTAATAGTACGCTACGGTTAAACTCCATTGCTATACTAATTGCAAGATTAGTTGTGGTAAGGCTATTACCACTATCTTCGTTCGGACTGGTGATAGCCAACGTGTTCCATTGATTAGCATCCATGATTTGCAAACACCGAGTCCGGAGCATTTTATAGGACTCTAACCATTTACCTGGAGCAAATCCGGTAATAATGCGTTCTGTTTGCAAGTGAGTTCTACTTGCGGTATGTAGGCGTGGAGGATTTTTCTCTAAATTATTAGTGTTCTGTTCCATAAATAGTATCTTCTTATGTGTTCGTAATTAAACGTGAATTGTTAGGTTAAATATTATCGATAACACGTAATAATTTGTACCAGAATACATCTAACGGCATTACAAAATATTGAAAAGCAATAATTGCTATAGTAATAATAAGTAATGAAATTCCAATGATGATATAGCGGCGTTTTGATGCGCCTTCTTGTTCTTCTAAACTTTCAAGATAAGGAATACAGGCTAAAGGTGCAACACCTAATAAATTGGCGATTGTTTTCTCATTATTAACCGTTGCACCGAGCATTTCTGCTAAGAAAACACTACCAAAACCACCTGCTATTGCGAATACAAAACCTAAGAAGAATATAGCGGGTCTATTGGGGCTAAGTGCTTCCAGTGGTTCTTGGGGTGGATCAATTAAAGTAAAGCGTTCGCCTTTGCGTTCAACTTCTAATTGTTGAGAAATTTCTGCTTCCATTTTTCTAGCACTGACATCACGATAACGCATATTGTTGTTATCTAGGTCTTGAATGAGATCAATGTATTCTTTCTCAACCAAAGGTGCTTTTCTAAGATTTTCTCTTAGTGTTTCAATTTTGTTATTAATTTGAGATCTAGTAAAGTTTAATGCGGTTAGTTCCGCATGGACTGATTCTAGTTGCGCTTTTAACGTGATATACGCTGGGTTATCAGGTTGAAGGTCAATTTTGGGCGCGTGGTTATCATTTGAACTGATTAAAGAGTCATGTAAAGTTGCTATTTGTTTTTGCAGTTTTATAACGTCGGGGTGTTTGTCTGAATATTGTTTAATTAAAGACGCTAATAGACTTTTCTTAGTGGTTAATTCAGCGTTAATCTTATTAATATCAGTGCCACTACCCGTTTGTTTTTTAAGCGATTCAATTTCACGTTTTATTTTAATGACATCAGGGTGATTGGCTGAGTATGTGGCTTGAATTGATGGAAATTGGGATTCTAATTGTTTCAATCTTTCTTTAGAATCGAATACTCTTGCTCCAAGCGCATTGGTGGCCATGGCATTTGGATCGATCTGCGCTAGCTGTCCATCAAGATAAAATCCTCTTTCATGTAGAGAACGTTCCTGACTATCTAATGACATGAGTTGGGTATTTAAAGATGTTAATTCCTGTTGGTTAAGCTGTGAAACTTGGGGCAATTGATTGAGGTTTTTTTCTTTAAATGCAGCCAATTTAGTTTGAGTTTCACTGATTTTATCTCTTAAGCGTTGCGCCTCTTCCCTTAAAAATAAAGTAGCGTTTTGTGCAGATTCTGTTCTAGATTTTATGTTTTCTTTTAGGAATAATGACGTCAATTCGTTAGCTACTTTTTGAGCAAGGGCAGGGTTGTCATTATCAAATGATAGTGTGAATGCGATAGTCGCGAGCGAAGGCATACCATTTCTTTTATCGATGACATTAGCACTGAGGGGTTCAACTTTAATACTTTCACGCATTTTTTCTAGAATGCGTTCTTCAGACTTGGTTTTACGTTCTTTTGAATAAAGATCAAATTTATTAATTAATTCCAATAAATTAGAGCGCGTCATGATACGTTGACTGATGACTTGTATTCGTTGATCAGCAAAGGTAGTGACTGTTGAACGTACTAAATCAGAAGGGATTTCTTGTTCTTCAATCAGAATTGTCGCGATAGAGCGGTAAACTGAAGGTAATACTACAGCTAATATAATACTCAATAAAGAGATAACGAGAAAAGGTACTAATAAAAATTTGCTGCGTCGTTTGATTATATTGAAATAATCTCTAATGTCGATTCCT
>CAIQNQ010000055.1 GCA_903873165.1 uncultured Methylococcaceae bacterium
CACCATTATTGATGCGGGGATCAATGTTCCAGGTGGACTTGAGGCGGGTCGAATCATTGCGGAAATTTGTTTAGGCGGCATGGGCACGGTATCTATCAGTCATAGCCCTTATACTCAAAACTGGCCTTTATCGGTTAACGTGCATACCGGTAACCCTGTTCTTGGTTGTTTAGGCAGTCAATATGCGGGCTGGAGTTTATCTCATGAAAAATATTACGCTTTAGGTTCTGGCCCTGCTAGAGCTTTAGCAAAAAAAATAAAAGATGGTAAAGAAGAGCCTGTAGAAGAACTCTATAAAGAATTAGCTTACGCTGATCAATTTGATAGCACTGCTCTAGTCATTGAAAATGACGCGATTCCACCCTTAGCTATCGTTGAAAAAGTAGCCGCCGCTTGTCAATTAGACCCTTCAAAATTAACTATTATCGTAACGCCAACCAGTAGTTTAGCGGGTGGCGTACAAGTGGTTGCGCGAGTCTTAGAAGTTGCTATGCATAAAGCCCATGCCTTACATTTTCCTTTAGAAAATATTGTGGATGGTAGCGGTAGTGCACCGATTTGTCCTCCACATCCCAACTTTGTGAAAGCCATGGGTCGAACTAACGACGCGATTTTATTCGCTGGTCAAGTACATTTGTTCGTTAAAGGCAGTGATGAAGATGCAGAAAAATTGGCTAAAGAATTACCTAGCTCAACTTCTAAAGACTATGGCAAACCGTTTGCTGAAATTTTTAAACAATATGAATATGATTTCTTTAAGATTGATGCGATGTTGTTTAGCCCCGCCAGTGTGATTGTAACGGCAGTCGAATCAGGCAAAAGCTTTAGAGCGGGTCAATTAGACAATGCCTTATTAGATCAATCCTTTGGGTTATAAACCAAAAGAATGCGTGATTTGGGTCGAATCGTAATTTTTACCGATGATCCCGGCTGGCATGGTCGACAATTAAGAACTGCTTTTGCAAATCATGGCTACGAAAGTGATTTTGTATCCTTAACAGAGTGCCGATTTGCAATTCAGGCCGGCTCAAATCCAGTATTTATCCCTGGATTTGAGCACGATTTACCAGTTGCTGCGTTTGTACGTGGCGTGCCAGGTGGTTCTTTAGAAGAAGTCGTTTTATATTTGGATGTTTTACATGCGTTAAAGTTGTTGAATATTCCCGTTTATAATGATGGTCGTGCAGTTGAGCGCAGTGTTGATAAAGGCATGACCAGTTTTTTATTACAAAATTCAGGTTTACCGACGCCGTTAACGTGGGTATTAAGAGATCGTGACGAAGCATTAACCATTGCGGAAAACGAATTACGTGCCGGACATCTATTAATCACTAAGCCGTTGTTTGGTTCTCAAGGTGCAGGCATTCGGCGCATAGAGAAAATGACGGATTTAATGTGGTTAACCAGCAGCCGTGGTGTGTATTATTTACAACGTTTTGTGCATTGTGCAGGCGCAGGCTTTTCGGATATTCGAGTATTCGTTATCAATGGTGTAGCAGTAGCGGCGATGCGTAGACGAGGCAAATCCTGGTTAAATAATGTCGCTAGAGGTGCCAGTTGCGAATTAATAGCATTAGACGCA
Organism: uncultured Methylococcaceae bacterium; assembly: GCA_903873165.1. Lineage (GTDB taxonomy): Bacteria > Pseudomonadota > Gammaproteobacteria > Methylococcales > Methylomonadaceae > Methylobacter_C. The sequence goes on from CAIQNQ010000055.1 coordinate 1,583, forward strand.
GAAATGGTTGAACTAGCGATTAAAGCCACAGCGGCTTTAAGCATGGATTACGCGGGAGTTGATCTTATTAAAGATCAAGACGGTCGTTATATCTTGATTGAAGTTAATAGTATTCCGGCTTGGAAAGGCTTAGAAAGTGTTTGTGATGTTAATATTGCGAAGCTTTTAGCGGATGATTTAGTCACGCGATATATTCAAGTATGAACATTTCTGCAGAATTAATCAGTCGCTTGTATCAAGAAGCCTGCGAAGTTGAGTTACAGGCGTTTAAACCCGGCAATGTCAGTGTTTATGCCGATGGTCATGATATGACGGTTGAAGATTTTAGAATTAGCGCTAAAGTCAGTGCAGCAGTCTTATGCAATACTGATTATTCTTTAGGCGAAAAAATATATTATGCCGTTAAGGCTACGCGCGAAGCCGTAGGGTGTAATACTAATTTAGGTATTTTGTTGTTGTGCGCCCCCTTAATTGAAGCAATTACCCTAAAAGCGCCGGAAAATTCCTTAAGACAGGCTTTAGACACGGTTTTAACTAATACGACTATCCATGATGCTGAATGGGTCTTTAAGGCGATTAGTTTAGCGTCACCGGGTGGCTTGGGTAACGCGGATGAAGCCGATGTTTCTGAAAAACCGAGCATTAATTTAACCGAAGCGATGCGTTTAGCGAGTCTTAGAGACAGAATAGCCTTACAATTTGTAACAAATTATCAAGATATTTTTGATTTTGCGCTACCAATCTATTACAATGCCGCAATGAAATGGTGCAAACAGGAATGGTCTGCATTGGCAGTTTTTGTAAGTTTATTGTGTCGATTTCCCGATAGTCATATCGAAAGAAAATATGGCAGTCAGTTTAATAGGGTGATAACGCTTAAGATGACTCAATTATCAGAGGAGTTGTCCAGAGCAGAAAGGCCTGAACTCACATTACCGTCGCTTTATAGTATGGATAGTGAATTTAAATCACAGGGGATAAATCCTGGCACTATGGCTGATTTAACTGTTGCAACAGTATTTACCGTATTTTTAGAAGATACTATTAAAAATAGCTCTTCTTAAAAAATCTTCCGACAATATGTTGGTAGCACACACAAGCTCGAAAATCTCTCGATTTTTTCTTTTTTTAACAGGAATTTTATAACATGGCAAAAATTACTAACTTACGCGTAGGCGAATCTTTAGTAGGCGAAGGCAACGAAATCGCTCACATCGATTTAATCATTGGCCCACGTGGTTCAGCTGCTGAAACTGCATTCGCAACAGCTTTAACTAACAACAAAGACGGCTTCTCAACTTTATTAGCAGTTGTTGCTCCTAACTTATTAGTTAAACCAGCTACAATCTTATTCAACAAAGTAACAATCAAAGGTTCTAAACAAGCTGTTCAAATGTTTGGCCCAGCACAACGTGCAGTTGCTTTAGCAGTAGCTGATTCAGTTGAAGACGGTACTATCCCAGCTGACGAAGCTGATGATTTATTCATCTCTGTTGGTGTATTCATTCACTGGCAAGCTGAAGACGATGCATTAATCGAAAAATTCAACTACCAAGCAACTAGAGAAGCTTTACAACGCGCTGTAGCAGGTACTCCTACTGCTGCTGAAGTTGTTGCTGCTAAATCTGCTGCAAAACACCCATTCGCTCCAAACGTAGCGGGTTAATTTAGTTGATGCCTTAGGGCATCTGCTTTTTTAAGGTGTTAAAAATACCTCGGCTTGCTGAGGTATTTTTTTGCCTATAGATTAGTGATATCGGTTTGATTAATAGCGCCAGAATGTAAAGCGCTCGCGATTAAGGCGTGCTGTACACCTAATTTTTGAACCGCTTTTAAATCCTCGATATGTCTTATACCACCTGCCGCAACAAACTCTTTATGTGGATATTGTGTGCAGAATGTCTGCAATTTATTTACATCTGGCCCTAGTTGGCTACCCACTCTATTTAACGTCATCACTATTACCGTCTCTGGCCATAAATCAGGTTTATTTAAAATACTACTGGCGCCTAAAGCCCCTGTTTGAGAATAATCTAAAGACAGAATAAAACGCTTATTAAACTCTTTAAGTTCATTAATCGAAATATCGGTAAAACATTCTGATCCTAATACCGGTACATAATTACTCGGATAGTGCGTGACTTTTTGATAGCCCTTATCTACCCAAAATTGTATCTGAGGATAAGCAGACACTACGGCGGCAATTAAATCATCATGATGACCTTGTAAGGTAATCGCGTTTAAATCCGCAATGTAAAAAGTATCAAATGGGTAAAGCGATAAAAAAGCCTCAAGTACTTTGTATATATCAGGGTCTGTACATAAAGCGGAATTGATCGCTTGATAGCTGTCCCGCAGGCCGTGTTTAGCGTGAACTACGACACCATTTTTTAAATCAAGGACTGGAATTATTTTCATCGTTAAAATCGGTAACGGGGTTCTGATGATAAAATGCGCTTATGAAAATTTTAGTATTTGAGTATATCACGGGGGGCGGCTTAAATAAGCAAGCCCTACCCGAGTCTTTGTTGCAAGAAGGCCG
>CAIQNQ010000056.1 GCA_903873165.1 uncultured Methylococcaceae bacterium
ACTACCTGTATCGGTGATTTTATAACCTGATATGCCTTTCGTAACTGCTGATAAATTAACGACTAACCCCGCCGTGGTGATATTCGCCGTACCATTATTCGTCGTGTCTGCTGTGGCCAACCAAGCCGTATCAATGGTGGCGTTAGCTACACCGCCTGTTGCAACTTTTAAGATATCAGCTCCACCCTTACCTAAATCGGTGACGGTATCAGTGCCTGTGACATTAAAAGTATCAATGCCTTGACCTCCTGTCAAAGTGGCGAGACTATCGACGGTATCGAAAAGCTTATCGGCGGCATTTGTACCCGTAACTGTTAAATTATATGCACCCGCTATTTTGGCTAATACGGCGTTATCGACTGATGATTGCGCAGCCGTAATAGATAAGGTGGTGGAATCACTTTGCGTGATACTAGTGAGTTTAGTATCAGCAAGTAATGCCGCTAAATTACTAGTGATATGATTTGCTGTATCAGTCACCTTAATATTTGAAACATGACCATCCCCAGTTACGGTTGCTTCGTTAGCGATGGATACGCCTGTGATAGTCAAGCCCGTATTCGCTAATTTACCATTCGCATATTCTGCATAACTCCAATAACGGTTGTGGCTACTGTGCTACTAGCAATAATAGTAAAACCTTCTGTTTGCTTGCTCAGGTCAATAAGCATCGGACTAACAGCATTGCTAGCATCAATAATTTGGATGCTCGTTAACTGGGCATCACTGGCATTGTTAAGGTCTGTTGATGTACCGTTTAGAATAAGCGTGTTCCAGATGACTGGTTAAAGTCATTGGATTATTCAACGCTGGAGAAAATCCCCAGTAGTTATGTCAGTGACAACTTTAAAAAATGCGAAGATATTGCTCATAGATTGGTTAGATGATCGACCGGATTTAAGAAAGGTGTATGCACGCTGGCTCCGTGCAACATTGATGCGAAAGCCAGAATACGCTATCGTAATGCCTCTTTAGGTAACTCGCAAAAAATAATCTCTACAAATTTTCATCAGATTACCCTTAAAACGGGTGTATCCTACGGAGCTAATTTTACCGTTCAAAACCAAATAGTTGGTTTTTTATGCTATTGAGATCTTCACGTACCAAAAGCCCTGCGAGTGCTTCGTGAAGTGTGATTAGTGCGTGCTCGTCACTCGGGGTATTGATTTCGAAATGGCCAGCGGTCTGTAGCAACAATTCGAATAGTTCATTTTGATGATCGTTAAACGGTTTTTCAGTCATGCATTTCCCCTAACTTAAGATTGGTAAAATTGAACGGATGATCATTCTGCAACTCGTATTTAGTCAGCATTACGTGACCAATCAAGTTTGATTTAAGCTAAAGGGAGTTAAGAGCTGAGGAGAAAAGGCTGAACGCTTAATCTTGTAATGATATTGCGATAAATAACTATCGTATTTTTGATAGTAAATCTGACACTATCGATGAATGCTCTTAATATTTTCATTTGCACTTCTTTGGCTTAAAAGGGTTAACAACTGGAATATGTTGCTCTCTTTTAAGGATAGGATATATTTTGAGATTTTCAATTTTCTTTTCAATAATTTAGAAAAAATCAGCATTGATATACTGAGATTTTCTACTATCCTGCTGATATATAGCAGTTATTTATTTATAAAATAAATCCAATTATCGATAAATTACTTAAATTATAGAAAAATTTGTGCGGGGGGCTTAATAAATTTTGCTGGGTAGCCATCTTCTAACAACGCAAGGTCAACTCATTAGAGTTATTACGTGCACTCTACATAATTCAATATATCCGCTGCCCTTAAACAAATTAACTGCGTCTCTAGCCAACCTTGTTTTTGATAGAAAGCTAAAGCATCCGCATTATTTTTATCAGCCAATAATTGCAAGCGTTTAAGACCTTGGGCTTTCGACCAGTTAATAGCCTCAGCTAATAACTTCGCCCCAATACCGTGCTGTCGGTAGTCTGACATGACAACTAAGTCTTCTAGCAAGCCAACAAAACCGCCTTCAGCTGTTGAAATCATAGTTTGAATACTGCACATGCCCACAATCTTGTTGGTACCAATGAGTTCTGCAACCCATACGCCGTCTCTTGTACTCAGCAATAATAACTCTAAACCTTTAGATTGCTTAATTGAATCAATGGAAAAATCAGCTTCAATAGAAAATAGGGTTTCTAACAAACATAATAACTGCGGAATATCTTCTGAAGTGGCAAATCTTATGGTAATCATAATAGTGGAATATTGTTTAAAGTTTACGACTACCTTTCATGGCTTTATCTGACAGACGCACCAGAAAGTGTAACTACCAGATTAAGCTATTAAAGTAGTTATTCATTCCCCCTCTTTGTCAAGGAGGGGGCTAAATAATTACGATTAAGCAATAATCAAAATATCTGACGCTGTTAAGACCGGATGAGTGGTCGTTCCTAAAATAGCTAGTTTAACGGCTGCTCCACCACCAATGCCATCTGCATCATAATATAACGTACCTGAGGTACTGTTATAAATTAGATGAGAATTTGCCGTAGTCCCACTAGTAGCTTTTGTACTGGATACAAACTCAGATACATTCAATGTCTTACCATCACTCGTTCCGGCCGTCGTGCGAATTCCGGTAAAAATGGTTTTACTAAATTGCAAATGATCCTTATCGTGAACAAAGTCAGTCAATTTATCAATGTTACTTGTACTATTAGGTTTACTATTAAAGACAAATAAATCATTACCTTTACCACCGGTTAACGTATCGATTCCCAAACCACCCACTAAAGTATCATTGCCAGTGCCACCGATGATTAAATCACCTAAAGCCGAGCCGGTTAATTTCGTCGCACCACCCGTATCTGTGATTTTATAACCTGATGTGCCTTTCGTTACTGCTGATAAATTAACCGTAAGCCCTGCTGTGCTGATGTTTGCTGTGCCATTATTAATCGTGTCTGCACTGGCAATCCAAGCGGTATTAATAGTCGAATTGGCTATACCACCTTTCGCAACTTTTAAGATATCAGCCCCGCCATTACCTAAGTCGGTTATGGTATCAGTACCTGTGACATTAAAAGTATCAATGCCTTTACCCCCGATCAACGTCGCATGACTATTGACGGTATCGAAAATCTTATCCGCAGCATTTGTTCCTTTAACTGTTAAGTTATAAACACCCGCTATTTTAAGCAAAGCATCATGATACTTTGATGATTGCGCAGCCGTAATAGATAAGGTGGCAGAATCACTTTGCGTGATACTAGTGAGTTTAGTATCAGCAAGTAATGACGCTAAATTGCTGGTGATATTTGTTGCTGTATCAGTAATCGAGATATTAGAAACATGACCATCCCCTTTTACAGTTGCTTCTTTAGAGATTGCTACACCCGTAATAGTTAAGCCAGAAGACGCCAATTTACTATTCGCATTCGCATATTCTGCAGAAGTTAAACTGGTGACACCACTGGCTAAAGTAATCGAAGTGACTTTAGCCAATGCACCTAATGTAGTCGTATTAAGATTTGCACTGCCAACCCCAATCACACTAATTGAACTAACATGGCTATCCTTTGCCACAGTGCCTACATTGATAACATCCACTCCATTAATACTTAAGCCATTCGTAGTGTTTTTAGCCGATACAGCACTGGTGAACTGCGCCGCTGTTAATGCCGTTCCCGTTAAGGTTAGGTGTGTAACATGACTATCCGCAGCCACAGTTGCCGCATTAGCCACTGAGACACCTGTAACAGTCAAACCAGTGGATGCTAACTTACCATTAGCATTGCTGTATTCAGCATAACTTAAACTAGTGACACCGCTTGCTAAAGTAATCGAGGTGACTTTAGCCTGCAAGCCTAAGCTAGACTTATCAAGATTAGCCGTAGTTGTACCCGTAACAGCAATAGCTGTAACATGATTATCTTTCACTAAAGCGGAGGCTGCTGAAGCATTAGCCACTGAAACACCCGTGATAGTTAAACCACTCCTAGTATTTTTTGTCGATACTGCATCAGTATACTGTGTCGCAGTTAATACCGTTCCTGCAAGTGTTAGATGTGCAACATGACTATCCGCAGCCACTGTTGCCGCATTAGCCGCTGATACACCAGTGATTGTTAAGCCATATGCTGCTAATTTACCATTCGCATTTGCGTATTCAGCATCAGTTAAACTAGTGATGCCACTTGCTAAAGCAATCGAAGTGACTTTAGTCAATAAACCTAAAGTAGGTGTATCAAGATTAGCTGTAGAAACACCCCTTACTGTAAGAGCCGCTACATGCGTATTTGCCAATACGGCATTCACATTCGCAATTAATACCCCCGTAACCTTTAAGCTATAAGTACTTGGGCTTAATAAGGCTAAGACATCTTTATCAGCGGTCAATTGAGCAGCCGTTAAGGTGATGACAGCATTATCGCCTAACGTGATGCTATTAATTTTGGGGTAATTGGTTTCTAAGGCGTTTAAATGATTGGCAATATTAATAGACGAATCTTTAATCAAAAAACTTTGATTACTAATAGTATTTAAATTCGATAAGAATTTTGCAACATTACCTAGGGCAGTTCCTGCACTAAAGTTAACTGAATACTTCGATTCCGATAGTGCAACACCATCACTGACTTTAAACCCAATAGTAGCGTAACTCGCACCCAAAGCAGCTGATTTAGGTGTGAACACCAATTTACCAGTAGCAATATCTAGGCTATTTATGACTTGATTAGTATTAACTAGCACACCGTTAAGTAATAAGCTGCCATTTTTAGGCACATCAGTAATTAAAATAGAATGCAAAGTATCGCCCGTATCAACATCAGCAAAAGCAAAGTTTTTCAACTCCAATGTCTTAGCCGTATTTTCATAAGTCAGTAAGCTTGCATTACTAGAGGTAGGCGCATCGTTGACTGCCTTAAAATCAACGACTAATGTTCCTGCAACTGGATTAGCAACCCCGTCAGTTATGTAATACTTAAAGCTGACTTTGCCATTTGTGTTTGCATTTGGGGTAATAACAATCTTATTATCCGACCTTAAAACTGCGTGCCCATGATCACCTTGATAATTAATGGACACAAAAGTCGGCTTAGTACCGTCTGGATCTACATCGTTAGACAATAAATCGGCAACTGATATTGTTTTCAACTGATCCTCAACACCACTAAAGCGATCGGATAAAGCCACGGGAGGATTATTTTGCGGTATAACCTTGGCTTTTATATCCAAGTTAACCTGCCCTGTAGACTGTCCATTCACATCATCGGTAATCAAATAGGTGAATTTGGCAACTCCTGAATAAGAGGCTTCGGGTAAGAAACGAATTGAACCGTCGCTTTGCAGCTTTACCGTACCATGAACAGCACCGCCAACTGAAACCAGATGGAAATTATCACCATCAATATCATAGTCATTTGCCAATAATTGGGGCGGTTGTAGCAATAACTCGGAATCTTCCTGGAGTGTAAAAATATCGCCTTTTGCTACGGGGGGTTCATGTCCAATAACGACATTGATGCTAACTTTTGCAAAAGTAGTTGACACACCACCTTTGCCGTCGATGGCCTTATAGCGCACAGTTGCATTGCCCATAAAACCGGCATCAGGTGTAAACTGTAGACCATCCTTAACTAAGCTTACCGAACCGTGATCTGCCTGTAATGCGCCAAAAGCCAATACATCGCCATCTGGATCTCCATCATTAGCAAACAGCTCAGAACTCGGCAACAGAATCGTGCTATTTACCTTTGTACGAAAACCAGTATCGTCGGTCACCCAAGGATTTTGACTACCTGGCAGTATATGAATCGATACATTAGCCTGTGCCTCACCACCTCGACCATCACTAATATAATAATAAAACGATGCATCACCGTTATAGTTATTTTTAGGTGTGAATAAAATTTGTCCATTCGATTCAAACTTAACAGTGCCCTGCTCAGGATATAAATCGAGACGACTAATACTTAACACATCGCCATTGGGATCGCTATCGTTGGCAAGCAATTCCGAAGGATTGATGACCAGCGGCTGATTTTTGATAATTTCAAAGTGATCATTGACCGCCACTGGAGGATCATTTAAAGGAATCACATCAATTAGGACTTTCGCAGACCCTGCGCCTCCGATGACGTCGCTAATGGTATATGCAAAAGAAGCCTCTCCCAAAAAGTCAGTAGTGGGTATAAAGACCACGTCACCTTTAGAGTTAATATTAACCGTACCTTGATGAGCATCCTGAACCTTGATTAGACTAAACGGATCGCCTTCAACATCACTATCATTTTTAAGAATATCAGCCGTTTTAATGACAATAGGTGTCCCCATACGAGTTCTAAAACTATCATCCTGCGGACGCGGCGCATCATTGACTGCTGTAAACTGTAAATTAACATTTGCTTTAGCCGTACCACCAGCACCATCAGAAATAATGTAACTAAAGCCAGCATTACCGTTGTAATCTTTATTAGGCAAGAAAACGACATTGTCTCCATCGATAGAAGTTTGACCGTTACTA
>CAIQNQ010000057.1 GCA_903873165.1 uncultured Methylococcaceae bacterium
GATGAAGGCATTATAGAGATCGTTGAACAAAATGGCGTTCGATCGTTACATTTTGGCACGCAAGCAAAACAAAGTAGTATTTTTTTAGCCGATCCTGATAAATTACATTTAGATTATGTGCGAGCAATGACCAGTTGGCTGTTGTTTAAAGACGCACCGGATGAGGCTTTACTGGTTGGTTTAGGTGGTGGTTCTTTAACCAAACATTTATTAATGCACTTTGCGGAATGTCGTTTAAAAGTTTTGGAATATAGAAAAGGCGTTGTTAAAATTGCGCGTAGTTATTTTAATCTCCCCTTAGATCCAAGACTTAAAATAATTGTAGATGATGGCGGTGAATATATTAAACAACGCTATGAAAGCTATAGAGAAAAGTACGATTTAGTGATTGTCGACGCCTTTGATCATGCAGGCGTTGCCAACAGTGTACGCAGTGAAGCTTTTTTCGATGCCTGTAAAGCATTATTAAAAAAAGATGGCATACTGGTGATGAACTTATGGGGTGGTACAAGCAATCCAGAGTTTCAACAAATATCCTTATGGTTAGGTAATGTGTTTAATTGGCAAACTTTATTTTTACCTGTAACAGACCGATCTAATATTATTGCTTTTGCTTTTAACGACTATACCCCGACCACAAATCTTAAGGACTTAAAATTAAAAGCCTTGGCGCTTGAAGAACAGTACCAAATAGAGTTTCCGACTTTTTTAAGAGATCTTAAAAAACACAATACTAGTACCTTTAACCAAGTAATAAAAAAATGAGTACCACTGCATTATCCCCTCCTCCTGGACTTTTTAACTACCGTAAATATTGGGCACAACGTTTTGGTGTAGCACCTGTTTTACCTATGAGCCTAGCTGAAATGGACGCCTTAGGCTGGGACAGTTGTGATGTTATTTTGGTTACCGGTGATGCCTATATTGATCATCCTAGTTTTGGTATGGCTTTAATCGGTAGATTGTTAGAAGCCCAAGGCTTTAGAGTCGGCATAATTTCACAACCTGATTGGACCAGTGCGCAAGATTTTAAAAAGCTGGGTCGACCTAATTTATTTTTTGGGGTGACGGGTGGCAACATGGATTCCATGGTTAACCGTTATACTTCTGATAAAAAAATCCGTTCTAATGATGCTTATACAGCCGACGGTGCGGCAGGTAAACGTCCAGATCGTGCGGTGAATGTTTATTCTCACCGCTGCCGAGAAGCGTATAAAGAGGTACCCATTATTATTGGTGGCATAGAAGCCAGCTTAAGACGTATCGCCCATTATGATTATTGGTCAGATAAAGTCCGTAAATCGGTATTGTTAGATTCAAAAGCCGATTTATTAGTGTATGGTAATGCAGAACGTCAGATAGTTGAGATAGCCCATCGCTTAGGCCAAGGCGAACCCATATCAGACCTTAAAGGTATTCGCGGCACGGTACATTTTGTAAAACAAATTCCAGAGGGCTTTCGGGTTAAAGACTCGACAGAACTGGATAAACCTGGGGCGCTTAGTCCGTTACAAAACCCGTATCAAGAAGAACCTGCTTGCGATAAAAAACCAGAAGCAGAAGCCAATCCAGCAGAAATATCAGTAGCCGTTAATACTATCGGTAATCTTAAACAACTCATCAGAGATTCTCGATCACAAACTGTCATACGCTTACCTGCTTATGAAGCCGTTAAAGACGACCCGATTTTATATGCTCATGCCTCTCGAGTAATGCACGGTGAAACCAATCCAGGTAATGCCAGGCCGTTAATTCAGCAACACGAAAGTCGCCAAGTATGGATTAATCCACCCCCTATTCCGTTAAGCACCAAAGAAATGGATGGTGTGTTTGATTTACCTTATTCCCGTGTACCCCATAAAGCCTATGGTGATGCCAATGTACCGGCCTTTGAGATGATTCAACACTCGGTTAACATTATGCGCGGCTGTTTTGGTGGCTGTACTTTCTGTTCTATTACCGAACACGAAGGTCGTATTATTCAAAGTCGCTCTGAAGATTCTATTATTAGAGAAATTGAAGCCATTCGAGATACTTCGCCTAAGTTTACCGGACATATTTCTGATTTAGGCGGCCCGACCGCTAATATGTACCGTCTAGCGTGTAAAGATGAAAAGATTGAAAAAGCTTGCCGCAAGCCGTCTTGTGTTTATCCTGGTATTTGCCCAAATTTAGACACCAACCACACGCCTCTGATTAAACTGTATCGCAGAGCACGTGCTTTACCCGGTATTAAAAAAATCTTTATCGCTTCTGGCCTACGTTATGATTTAGCGGTTGAATCACCTGAGTATGTTAAAGAATTGGTGACCCATCATGTGGGTGGATATCTTAAGATTGCACCTGAACATACTGAACAAGGGCCATTATCTAAAATGATGAAACCCGGCATGGGCACTTATGACCGCTTTAAAGAGATGTTTGATAAGTACTCTAAAGAGGCAGGTAAAGAGCAATACTTAATTCCGTATTTTATAGCCGCGCATCCTGGCACGACAGATTTAGATATGCTTAATTTAGCCTTATGGTTAAAACAGCATGGTTTTAGAGCAGATCAAGTGCAAGCCTTTTTACCCTCACCAATGTCTATTGCAACAGCCATGTATCATTCAGGTAAAGATACGTTGCGTAAGGTAAATCGCAAGGCGGAAGATATTTCCATCCCGAAATCAATCAAGCAACGTCGGTTACATAAAGCTTTTTTGCGTTATCATGACCCTAAAAACTGGCCTATTTTGCGTGATGCTTTAAATGCCATGGGGCGCAATGATTTAATTGGTAATGGTAAACACCATTTGATTCCGTCCTTTCAACCTAAAGGTACGGCTGAGATGCCTAGCAAGATTCAAATTTTTAAAACTAAATTTACAGGACTGGATAATAAGCCACTTAAAAAAGCAGGACATAACAATAAAACGACAAATAAAAGATAAAATACTTTTCAAAATAATTTTATCTTGTATAATATCCGAATTGTTTGCTGGTGTAGCTCAGTCGGTAGAGCAGCTGATTTGTAATCAGCCGGTCAGGAGTTCGAATCCCCTCACTAGCTCCATATTTTTATATCTAAGTATTTAATATTAGATAATCTATTAAGTGTTGCAACTTAGTATTAAGCAGTTGTTGCTGGTGTAGCTCAGTCGGTAGAGCAGCTGATTTGTAATCAGCCGGTCAGGAGTTCGAATCCCCTCACTAGCTCCATAATACAAAGGCCTAGATAGAAATATCTAGGCCTTTTTTATTGCCTATCATAAATACCCACCCACTTGAATTATCCCTTATACTTTGAATCTATAAACATATTCAAAAGTTATAACTAAATGCGCAACATACTGCTGGTTAATCAACAGCTCCAACACAGCATTGTTGGCAGCTAAGCAAATCACCGCCTTATTGCATTCGTTGTATTAGATAAAAAACAACAAGATGTAGTTTTGGCGTGCTTTCTGCTAGCCACTTACAAACCAGTACAAATTCACTATTGCCAAACCACCACCTGAGACAATACTATGAGTGATAATTACATCTCTTTAAGCATAAAAAACGGCTATTCACCAGCACCCCACCAACTTTAAATGCTATTGATGAACAATAGTCATTCTTAGTTGTCTTATCGCTAATTTAATCAGCTAATCGCTTTACTCTTTATAAAAACATTTTGCATGAATCAAAATCACCATCAACCCATTACCACACCCCAGACGAAACGTAAGTCTGTTTTGCTACTCACTTCCCTGAGCGTACTTCTAGTGATTGGCGGCGGTTATTACTATTTTAATAAACCAAAAAACCCTGACAGTTCAGTTAACTCAAGTAATGAAAAGCATCGAGGATTCCATCACGATGACGAAGATGCACCCACTCCTGTCACTGTAGAAACAGCGATTGCTGATGATTTCCCTATTTATTTAAATGGCTTAGGCACAGTCACTGCTTTACGCACTGTATCTGTTAAGCCCAGGGTTGATGGTGAAATAATCAAAATTGCCTTTACAGAAGGCCAAGTTGTTAAACAAGGCGATTTATTAGCTGAAATTGACCCGCGCCCCTTTGAAATTGACTTACAACAAGCAGAGGGTCAACTCCTTCGAGATGAAGCCCTATTAAATAATGCCGAACTGGATCGCACTCGCTATATAAAATTAATGGCGCAAGATTCTATCGCCGCTCAACAAGTTGTCACCCAAGAAGCCCAAGTTAAGCAATATCAAGGCATAGTGACTATGGATAAAGCCCAAGTCAATAGAGCCAAATTGCAAATAAGTTATTCAAAATTGACGGCGCCCATTTCCGGTCGAATCGGTTTGCGCCAGATTGATCAAGGTAATATTGTGCATGCAAACGATGCCAATGGTTTACTGGTAATTACTCAATTACAACCCATCAGCATTGTATTCACTTTACCTGAAGATAAAATTCAAGCCGTGATTAAACGTTGGCGCACTAATGAGCCTGTGAACATTTCTGCCTATGACCGCAGCGGAAAAACCAAATTAGCAGACGGCAAATTGTTGGCCTTAGATAACCAAATTGACTCAACAACCGGCACCCTAAAACTAAAGGCGCAATTTGACAACACTGAAAGTACTTTATTTGCTAATCAATTTGTTAATATCAGAATGCTGTTAGAAACTCAACATAACGCCATTCAAGTCTCTAGTGCTGCCATTCAACAAGATGCCGAAGGCCCTTTTGTTTATGTTGTTAAAGCCGACAATACCGTGGAGATACGCAGAGTTAAAATAGGCGCAACCGAAGCCGATAGAGTCATTATTGAGAGCAATCTAAATGCTAATGAATCAGTGGTAGTAGAAGGCGTTGACAGACTCCATGAAGGTAGCAAAGTCGATGTAGCCATTAAAGATAAACACTCAGTCGCCGCTAGTCCAGAAACTTTAGCCGCACCCGATCGTAAATCTCACGGACGAAATAGACACTAAGCCTTATGACTGCTTCTACGCCCAATCAATCAGTTTTTAACCCGTCTAAACTCTTTATATTAAGGCCTGTTGCGACTTCTTTATTAATGGTCGCCCTATTACTCATAGGCTTTTTAGCTTATAAAGTTTTGCCCGTTTCTGCCTTACCACAGGTTGATTATCCAACCATCCAAGTCGTCACTCTTTATCCTGGAGCCAGCCCTGAGGTCATGACCTCTGTGGTTACTTCCCCACTGGAGCGCCAATTTGGACAAATGCCCGGATTAACCCAAATGTCCTCAACCAGTTCAGGGGGTGCATCTGTCATTACTTTACAATTTAATCTGGAATTAGATTTAGACATTGCCGAACAAAGCGTACAGTCTGCGATTAACGCCGCTACCAATTTGTTGCCTCAAGATTTGCCTCAAGCACCTATCTATAGCAAAGTTAATCCAGCTGATACGCCCATTATGACTTTGGCCATCAGTGCAAACTCTTTACCCCTGTATAAAGTAGAA
>CAIQNQ010000058.1 GCA_903873165.1 uncultured Methylococcaceae bacterium
CTTTCAAAAGTAGTACGTAACTGAGTGACAACCTCACTAAAGGTCAACACATTTTTTCCAAAGGGAGCGCTCATAAATTATTTTTTATAGGGTAATCGGAAGATCATTTTAGGTCATCAGCGTCATAATGAGAATTGCTGTTGAAAAATTGTTTGCCCCCTAAAAAATTTTGTTGACATTGGTCTCAAAATTTTCTCCTACCCTACAAAATTTATTAAGCCTCCGCACAAATTTTTCTAGAATTTAAGTGATTTGTCGATAATTGGATTTATTTTAAAAATAAATAACTGCAATATATCAGCAGGATAACAGAAAATCTCAGTATATCAATGCTGATTTTTTCTAATTTCTTGAAAAGAAAATTGAAAATCTCAAAATATATCCTATCCTTAAAAGAGAGCAACATATCCCAGTTGTTAACCCTTTTAAGCCAAAGAAGTGCAAATGAAAATATTAAGAGCATTTATCGATAGTGTCAGATTTATTATCCAAAATACGATAGTCATTTATCGCAATATCATTACAAGATTAAGCGTTCAGCCTTTTTTCCTCAGCTCTTAACTCTCTTTAGCTTAAACCAAACTTGATTGGTCACGTAATGTTGACTAAATACGAGTTGCAGAATGATCATCCGTTCAATTTTACCAATCTTAAGTTAGGGGAAATGCATGACTGAAAAACCGTTTAACGATCATCAAAATGAACTATTCGAATTGTTGGTACAGACCGCTGGCCATTTCGAAATCAATACCCCGAGTGACGAGCACGCACTAATCACACTTCACGAAGCACTCGTAGGACTTTTGGTGCGTGAAGACCTCAACAGTATAAAAAACCAACTATTTTCTATCGAAAAATCCGATATTTTCTTTTCGGATGCGGTAACGCCTCAGACGCGCACTCGACTTATTCAGTTAGTCAAAAATGTTACTCAGGCGAACGATCAAATTGAACATCGGGTATTTGTGCGTGATGTGCCGGTTAGAACTTCGCAGATGAAAGGCTCTGTGCCACTTTGGGCAAGTGGTGCAGCTGTTGAAAAAACGCTGGGGCCGTTTCTGAATAAGGATGGGCGCAATATCTGGTTTGATTTTTTTAGTATCACAAAATTGGTAGCCTTGTACTTTGATGGTCAGGTTAATCCCGCTCTATTGTTTAAAGTGGTGCAGATTACAAAGGTTAATGGGCATAATTCTCCCGTCGTATTAGATAATTCGAATCATTTTGAGCTGGTTCCAGAAAGTGTGTGGATTAACTCAGCTATCCTTGCTAAAAATGCGCCTGATGGTTGTTTTACGGGTTTAAAGATTAAAGGTGGGGCAATCAAATTGAATATGCCTGCCCATATTATTAATGGAAAGCTCACAATTCCTCATGCTACAAAAGTGAGTGTAAAGCTTGAACTAGATGCGTCTAGTCAAAGTGATGCCGATCCCGATAGTGCTTATGGTATCGATGCCCGTAATGTAACGCTGAGTTTACCCGAGCAATTGGTATTTCATTTTTCCGCTAACGGTGGCACTGTCGATGCTATCGATGGGAACATTAATTTAAAAGTCTATGGACAGTCCGCAAAATTTAATTGGCAGGGCACTGTTGTTAGCAAGTTTGATGCAATACTCAATCGGGTGCTTATCCCGCTTAACTGTAGTGAGAATGAATTTACGGTATTTGATTGTCAATCTCCGTTCAGCACGCTTCAAGGCAGAGCCGAGATACAACAGACTTTCTGGGCGGTACCTGCAGGGAAGATTGATATTACAAAACCATCGGTAGCGGCGGGCATTGGTGGCTTGGTTATAAGACTCAATCAGGGTTTGACTACAAAATGGCAAGGGCTTAAGGGCGGCGCCATTGAGCTTCGTAACCCTTATTTATTATGCGACCCAGACAGAATTAATATCACTGATTTAAAAGCGGGTAGTGATTTTAGTTCACAAGAATACAGCTTGTGGAAAGATTCAGTGAATCGTTTCGGTTCAACGATTAAAGTTCAGTACACCGCCATTTTTCCCTTTGTATACAATAGCTTTTCGAATGGAAATGAAGCCTTTTTAGCATTTGTAGATACTCATCCGATGTTGGATAGGCCAGTTTCCGTGGTTGGCTTGCCTTTTGATATTCATAGCAAGCAATCAGCATTGTTAGTTGCCGCGAATCAGAAAAACAAGCTGATTTATGTGTATGACGACAATATAGTGTTTGACAATTATAATCCGAAACAACTTAAAGTAATCTTACCAGAGCCGCTTGCCGTGGCTTTGCAAAACGCACTTTTTAAAGTTACACCGGTTAATGGCTGCCTATTGTTCGGCACACTCGCTGATGACATGGTACACATAGAAACGGGTCGAGTTTTTTTAACCTTTGGCATGTATGCTTATGTACCGACTCTTCCCGATCCTTATGCAGCCAATCTAAACATCTTAAAGGCACAGTTTGGACGATTAGGCGCGAACATGGATGTTTCTGGCGGGTCTGGGCAAAAAATAGGCGTGTGGTTGGTTTCGCAAACACAGTGGAAACCGATCAGCTCAGATCAGGATCAGGTTGATGTTTCGTTTCATTTTGCCCCGTTGCAAAATCAGTTTCAAATAACGCCTGAGCAACTGGATCCTTTTGTACAGCTATTAGAGACTGAAGCTCCTAAAAAAAGGGTTACCCTCTCGGAGACGTTTACTGCTGTGGGCTTGCCGGATTTACAAGTGGATTGGGACGAGTCTGTTGCTATTCTTCAAAATGATATTTTTTCTTTGTTGGATGTGAGTAGTAACGCTAATCAAATGGGGGTTAGTTTTGCATGGTTCTCTGGTCGTCAGATGGAAATCAAACGAACACAGATTGTACAAGTGGATGATACGTCTGGAGAAGCAAAGCTGTTTCCTCTTCAGGTTCACGGTCTTGATGTGGTGGCAAAAGGCCAATTTGTGCGAGCATTTATGCTACCCCAGGTTTCCTGGGAACCTGTACTCAATCTAACAAAAAAAGAAAAACCTGGCGATCCACCGTTTGGGCCTAATTATTATGCTGATGATGGCGGTGCCAGCAAAATTGTCAACAATAGTAAAAAATTCGTGGCGTTGGCACCGATTCCGCTTTGTGATTTTTTGGTTAATGAGTACGAGCAGGTGCCTGACAATGTCACCTCAGCATACTTTACCTTACCTTTTGGCATGCGAGCCTTTGCCCAATTATCCAAAATGGACGCAGATCAATCCCAGAAACCCTCAATTAAATTAAACATGCCGTTGTTTAAGGATGGTGGGCTGGTAGGGGGGATTCAGTTTAAGCTTGAAGCAGGTTCAGGCATAAATACAGATCAAAGTAATACCTTTAAAGGGTTTACTCTACAAATAAATAATGTGTTAAATGCTCTAGGCAATAAAACGGATGCCAGCACGCTGGGCTATGATGTCTCCGTTATATTTAACAATGATTTCTTTTTCGAACGTCGAGCCGTGCCGTTAACTCGGATGGATATGAGTGGTTATGGTGCCAGTATTTTCAGTAATTGGCTCAATAAAGGAGCGCAGTTTGCCTCTACCAGTCAAGCCAGTTTTGATGTTTTTACCGGGCGTACTGCTCATGAGGTGGTTCAAGTAAGGAGCATCGTGTATCCGTGGGGTATACGAGTCGTGCGCACGGTTACTTTGTCGCGAGTTGGTAGTGGTTATGTGTATCGTTTTGACACCGGATGGAAAGCAGAAAGTGACGGCAAGTTTGACTTCAGGTTTGAATATATTGACAAGGATGACAATGAACAAACAAAGATGCCTTATCGGATTCATCACGGCACTATTAAAGGTCTTTTTAATATACAAAATATCAAGACTGCACTATCAGACGTAGCGCCCTTTTTAGATACAATGGATGTTAATGGCTTTTTTGTAATTGACCCGAAAACTGACAAGATTATACCTGCATCAAATAACGAGGCAGCCGTATCCGTCAATCTACAGCCGGTCTATTTCGATGCTGATGTGGAGCTAGAGAATATTGTCTTAGGGCAAGTGGCTGGTAAAGTGTCGAGTAAGAAAATCCTCGGCTTTGTACAATTGGCTCCTCGTGGGATTCCATTAACACCGAAGATATTCCATAAGCTGCTTGAGCGTCAGATGGGTTCTATCGGCGGTTCATTAGACTGTGTAATGGACATCGGCCAGAGTGGACAGAAATTCCGCATTAACCGATTCGATGTAAATTCATCAGTGGATGCCAATGGAATCGATCCGGTATTTGTCGCAGCAGCGCGTGGCAGTGTTATTTTGCCTAAAGATGGCTCGTGGAGTACTGTAAAACATGCCCGTGCAACGGGCGAAGTGACCCCGTTACCAGAGCACGCTGCCGCGCCATTAATCCGCATCGGCGAGCTTTATTTGGATTTGAAATATCCGCAGAATAAGCTACTACGTATTGCTAATCCGGCCGATCTGCTTCGGAAACCCTGTGCCGATACTATTAATTTTGGTTTTCTCCAAAGCACCAATACCCAAAAGGTCTTATTCTTGACCCCCGCATTTGAAACACACGCGCACAGTAAGGCTCCTGGTAAATTATTAAGTAAGACGCCACCCTTGTTTGTCGATGCCTATCGCTTGGTCAGCTCGAAAGCAATTTTCCCAAATATTGGTGATGCTGAAACAAATTTTGGCAGTGCCATTGCTTTGACTAAAGGATTTGGGAGTAATCAACTAAAGTCATTAACTGATGACGGCAAGAAAGTGTTGGAGTTGATGCATATTAATTCGGATGATGGTCAAACCCTCTTAAAGACAGAGGGGTATAGACTCATCAACACTGCATTTAAGTTTGATCTTCCGAAAACGCCTTGGTATTTGATAAACGAGGATAATTTAAAGATTTATGTAGAGTACAGGGCGACCACGCAGAACAAAGGAAATGATCCAAAGAGCATAACGGACAGAGATGGGGAGCTTAATTTCGATGTTAATTCGTTTGCTGATAACGTTGCAGATCGCTGGAAAAGTCGTTTGAACAATATTGCTATGGTTGTCGATTTAGGGCCATTAGAGCGTTTGGTAACGATTAAAGGTAACTTCGATGCTAAGAAGGGTTCTGAGGCAAGTTTTGTCGGCACTGCTGATCCTGCTGACCCTGATTTTAGCGCACCGCAAATAGAATTCAGCCAGAGCCTGAACACGGTAAAAGAGCTTTTGCAGATACTTGAAGATCTGCAAGGTGGGAACTATGCCGATATTGTTAAGAGTGGACTGAAGATTGCCATGAGCAATAGCGCTGATAGTTGGGAATATAAGTTCGAAGCGTCTCAAGAAATACCGTTAATTAGGTTTCCACCACCACCTATATATTATGAGTCTGAAGTACCGCTGAGGCTTGAAGCGTCTTTAAAGGTCGGTGTGTATTTTAATGCGGCTCTTACCACTGCAGCGTTTAGCGATCCAACAAAGCTCTTACCTACCGCAGGTGCTTATGTAGATTTTTACGGTCGACTTTCAGTCATGTGTTTCTCGTTAGGTGCTGCTACAGTCTATGCAGTTGGACAAGTTAATTTGCAAATGACTGCCGATACGAAGGTGGGCCCTTCCTTAGATATGAAGTTTGGCTTTGGTGCGCAAGTTGTCGTGGGTCTGCCATTAGTCGGTAACGTAAGCGTACTTTATATGATGGGGGTAGAAATTCATATGGGTCTTAAGGAGCTAAGTGTTTCTGCTTTTATGCTTTATCAAGGCCAAGCAGAATTAATTGCCGGTTTGGTGAGTATCACTATTTCTATTGAGGCCAAAGGTACGATCAATCGTATTGGAAAAAGTACTTCTTGTGAAGTTCAGGTTACGTTTGCCATTGATATTAGTATCTTTTTGGTCATCGATATTGATTTCACTAAAACCTGGACAGAGAATCGACAGATTGCCTAGTGCTTTCCTGCACTTGGCTCTTTTATCACTCTTATTGACTTAACTCTATTGAAGACACGAAATCATGGAAACAAATAAACGCTTCACCATTCTCACCTTTCCTCAATCATACGATGGAAAGCATTTAAGCCTTAACATAGTATTTATGCCGCGAAACCAGAATCCACTGATGCCGGCTATTGAGGGGGAACCAGACTTTAAAGAGGCGCCAGCGTTTGCAGATGCAAAGTTGTCTTTTGTGGCAAAAATTGTCAGTGAGCTATCTGAATGGCCAGGAACTACAGGGGCGAAAGTAAACTCAGTGCCGGTGACTCTTAATTCCTCTAACCCTGTTAAAGCCCGCCGACTTTTTGAGGCACTTGCAAATCAATTTCATTTTGATGCTAAAGATCAATCGACGAAAAATACCAATCCCAATGTTAATTTAAAGTTAAATACGGCACCAGAGCCGCTGTCTTTTGAGCGATCTGTAAAAAAGTATTTACCACACAGTTATCGGCAATCGTTTAACTTTGTCGCACCACGCTCTAAAAATGCAGTGACAGATGTGTCTTATCACTGCGCTGTGCGTGATGCAAAGCCTAATCCCAAGTTTGTGTCTTCGTCGGATAAAATCAATTGGGGGCAATTATTTGCCTGTGTCATGCGGCAACCGCAATTGGCAGAAGCTGTGGGTTTTATTTGTCGCATGGAGTTTGAGGTCGATGAGACTCATTTTCCTAAAGGGGGCTGGCTATATATTGATCTTGCAGATGACAGTGAATACAAATCTCAGCAGACCCAGGATAGTGATTTTGTAAAGCAATATGCAGTGCGCATTCCGGCTTTGGAAATGGGTAAACCACGTAGTCTTTTTGGAGCCATTCAGTTCCCTGTATCACTTAGTGTACCAAAAGGTAACTATGACGAAATATTGATAGAAGCAGCAGAGTACGATGATGGTTTTGCTAGCATTGTGCACGCTGTTCAACCCATTAGTCATAATCTTTTATTAGAGGAGAGTGACGGTTTTCATCCTATCAAAGAAATTGGAATACGTTTAGGATGGGACGACGAGCAACTTCTTATTTGGTACATTCGACAGCTCGCAGAAGATGTTGTTGGCTCGCAGCAGCGCATTGATGCTCCTATTGGTGCGTTTGGATACAAAATTGATGTACGAGAAAAATCTTCAACATTAACCAAAACCCTTTGGCAGTCTTTGAATGGAGTTAGTGCTAAAGCCGAGTTAACGGTGGTAGATCCAGTTACAGGTGAAGTTATTAGCTTGGGTGATTTCTCAGATAAGGAACTCAATTATCAGGTATATCCCAGTCAACTTGATGGCGATGCTAGTAAGAGCTTTTGGTTGCCCATGTATTTTGCCACTTGGAGCGGTAAATCTATGGTATTGCCGGATGAAGAAGCGGATGACATTTATCAGAACACAAAATTACTTGAGAACAAGAATAATCTTAATAAGGTTTATACGCCCAGTTTAATAACGACTGAACTTCGTTATGGACGAACCTATCAGTTCCGTATTCGGTTAGGCGATATGAGCGGGGGAGGCTCTCATATAGGTCTTAAGGCAAATCAGGAGACCGCATCGCAAATTGCTGAGTGTCATTTCAAACGCTATGTTGCGCCAAGTACTGTAAGAATTGACGGTCTCTTTAATACGGATAATATTCCTTTTAATCCAAAAGAGCTGGTTATTAGACGTCCCTTGCTTGGTTATCCTGCAGTCGTATTTACCGGAAAGTATGATGATCCCATTACATTATTGAAACAAGCCTTTTTGGAAATTGGGGATAAGGAAGCGATTGGCATTGCTGATCCTGATGTTGATAGTATCGAAATTACGGTTGAACTTAAGACTTTAGTGATGGATAACTTGATGAGTGTCTCGGGGCGTGAGTCTTACATAAAGTTTTATACCACTACCCGTACATTCCCGAAAGACTCAAAGGTATTTGAAGACGCGTTAATTATTCCGCTCGAATACAGAGATTGTAAGGTTCTAAAATTCGGCGATACAGCGGATTTGGGTGATATAGGTGTAAAACTTGCGGTGCTAGATCAGTTGAAACAATTGGTTTTGCCCACAGCACGTACTATACGTTTGACTATACGGCCTGTTTGTAAAGAGCAATTTAGATATTATGGACTGGAGGATTCCAATCCTGATTTGAATAGTCGTTTTGGCCGAACCATTCAGTTTCAACTGCACGCTGAGCCTTTGTGTGATGAAACTGATCTATTCAGTCCTGGTTACAATGTACGTGGAATTTACCTGCAACCTGATTTACCGTTTGTATTTGATGGTAACCCGCTTAGCACGCTACTTGGTAAATCAGTCGAAAAAGCCCCTAATATGATGCAACGTTTGGCTCAGCAGTTGGGTGTGCAAACAAATAATGGTCTTACTTTGGTCTCTAAGAAAGGCCAACGTGTGCAATTTGGTTGTTCGCAACGCATTCGCCATAGTTTATCGCCTGATAATTCCACTATCACTTTCGCCAGTAAAAGTGACTTAGAGAATCATTGGCTGTGTTGTATTACGCTAGAGTTGGCAAGAGATTGGACTTGGGATGCCTTAGAAGATCGTAGTTTGGTTATTAAACGCAGTAAACGCTTTAAGTTAGATGATAAAATAACTGAAACCGAGAATATTGAAGTGGGTGATATTGAAATCATAAAAACCGCACCCTTTAATGCCTTGATGAATCCTGATAGAAGTCGAACTACCCTTATATTCATCGATGCAGTTGAACCAAAAAATGAGTTGATGCGGCCTGATCCAGATCAGTCTGAAACGCGCTTCCCAGATAATATTGAACTGGCCTATCGCATCGAAGCCAAATTTAAAAAACCGTCTTTTGATTCATCAGGTGAAAGGTATGAACTGAGTCTTGACTTGCCAATTCTTGATTTGCCTATCACGGTGCCACCAGCACAAGTACCTAAAATAGTCTCGGCTGGTATAGCCCTGTCGCCTTATATCAAAACGCCTGATTATTCTGAGACTGAGCTACGTCGAAGATATTTATGGATTGAGTTTGCTGAACCAGTGCATGATGAAAAAGACACTTATTGTGCTCGAGTGCTTAGCTATTCGCCTGATCAATTAATCAGTAATAACAATCCTGAATTGCTAGTGGTATCTGATCAACCTTCGCTGCCTATTGATCCTGAACTGATACGCGTGATCAGTAATCAGCAGACACAAGACGATGCCGGTTTAGATGCTATGCAAGCGATGGAAAAATCGACTGGCGTAAAGTCTGGCTCAGCGTCTGATGCGGACAGATTTTATTTGTTGCCGTTGCCTCCCGGATTACATGAAGAGTCTCCTGAGTTATTTGGATTTTTTACTTATGAAATCCGCGTCGGGCATTACAAATACAAATCGACTAAGGGAAATCCAGGCGCACATGTTTGGACGACTGCACAAGGTCGTTTTGGTAGAAGCCTAAAAGTGCCTGGTATCCAGCATCCCGCACCAACGTTAATCTGCACAGCCAATCGTGATGCAGAAAAACTTTACGTTACAGCACCGTATGCCATTGCAGTTCATAATGGTAAGAACATAACGGCAGTACCCCCTCGCACGGAAATTTGGGCGCTACTCTATGCTCAAGTAAAACAAGCAGACAATAAGGAATATAGAAACATTCTATTGGATGATAAAGTGCTTGATGCCAATGTGCGTGTTGAACATGATAAGTCCGCGATATTGAGGGCTAATTATACCGTTCAGCAACGGAATATCTTGAAGCGAGCAGTTAAAAGTTTTAGAAATGAACTTGACTATAGTACGGCAAGATCCCTTTATAAACTGGCTGATGAAGAGAATGGCAATAAAGATGCTACCAAGTATGGAACGGTGATTTGGAGTAGTAGTGAGATAGATAAACTATTAGCGCTTTATGGTCTGCCTCTAGGCACACCACTTAGTGTATTGTGTGTGGAAATACTACCACAAATCACTAATATCTTTGAGCAAGTAAGCGGACTAAATAGTCAGGCGGTGAGTGAGAAAATGCGAAAAACCTTTACGAGTACCGATTTTCCTTCCGATGGTACGATCAGCGAGGGTGTGGCGGCTAGAACAATGGCTTTACAATCCATCAGACCTAATGAAGACAGACCTTTAAACGACCAGCTGGGTAACTATCGTATCTTGAGAACGTCGCCTTTGAAGAAAGTACCGTTTGTGTGTATTCCTAAGAATAAAAAAGCAATTAATTGATTAAAATAATGCTGTTTTACCACCACCAATTCTAGCCAATTGGTGGTGTAATACTGAGCGGGAGTTATTCCATCGGTGTTTTCGTGTGGGACGCTATTATCGGACAGCCTCCTAGGCTTCCATGGCTTCCATAAGCAAAACAAAGTTGTTGAAATAAAATGTGTAGGTTTTGGATTTTGATTTGTTGCTCTGAATTTTTAGCGGAATTATTTTGTGGTATAGTGTTGATATATAACAACATTTTCTTTATTTTTCACTTATCATTTTGGTAAATGTGCAATAGTTAATTTTGTAAATTTTTGGCATAAAAAAAACCGCAATCAAGCGGCTTTGGTCGGGTGTTCGGCTCCATCAACATTAAAACAAATGCCTATATTTTTTGCAAATATAGTGATTATAAGTAACCATTCACACCCCTAGCTTATAACGGCTGGCAAAGAGGGTGCAAGAAAACCAGCTCGGCGATTATTAATCACAGATTCTAAATAACGCCAAGGACACTGTTGACGTATTCGACAGGTTTCTATGACACTCGCAAGGATGGCGAAAACAC
>CAIQNQ010000059.1 GCA_903873165.1 uncultured Methylococcaceae bacterium
ACGCACCTTTTTTGAACAAGTGCGAACTTTACTTCAAGTTATTCCGTTTGATAGCTGGGAACATTTCATGGCATTTATGCTGGATGGGCAGAAGAAAAATACCTAGAAAAATATATGGTTTTAAATTGGGAATTGCTGGCAATTTATCCGTAATATGCAGTGCACCTGAATTAGGGAGTTTTGCAACTTCCCTCAAACTAACAATATTTACCTGAAATCTTTCTCTAACGCGATAAGCTGCATAGCTGGATGGATTGGGTTGCATCTTTTTGCAACCCAACAAATAACGTTCGCGTCTAACTCAACGGCAGCGGAACTTAGCGTTATAGCTTACAATTTAACATGGTATCGTGAGGTCTCAATGCGTTACAGAATATTAAGTCGGATTATTTTCGTTTTAAATCTTGTTAAAGCATTCATAAGTTGCAATGATTAGTTTTCATTTATCTCTAAGCCGAAACGCTTGGCAAGTCCCATATAAAACCTCAATACATTAGCGAATTGCCATTTATCTTAATCCTGCTTAATATCATTAACATACAAAGTAGCGCCAATCACTGCTGCAGGCGCAATCAATATATTTAGCACTGGTATAGTTAAACCCAACGCTGCTGCACCACCAAAACTTAAAGCGCCAAACCGGACACTTTTAAGCAGTTGCTGTTGTTCAGTAAATAACAGACCTGCGTTTTCTAATGGATAAGCACAATATTCTAAGGCCATACCCCACGCACCAAATAAAGCCCATAAAAAAGGCGCTAAGACATTAAGACCGGGAATAAATGACACTATCACTAACGGAATGGCACGCGTCAGTAAATAGGTGGCACGTTTTAACTCTGCACTCACTACTAAAGGCAATGGTTGTTCTTTAGTTTCTGTATCTTGTTTCGTAACTAGACTCAAGGTTTTAGCGGACAGTTTACCGTAAAAAGGTGACGCGATTAGATTAGCCAATACTGTAAAAGTAAAAAAGCCGGCAATAAAAAAGCTCACAAAAAACAAGGGCCACAATATCCAGTTTAACCAGTGTAACCAGCTAGGAATAAACTGATTAATCAAGTCAGAAATATAGTAGTAACCGAGTGTTAAAGCCACACTATACAAAGCCAGATTAATTAAAACAGGAATCAAAATAAAACTGCGTAGTGAAGTACTGGTTAATAGACCTAGCCCCTTAAACAAATACCCTACCGCTAAGGCTGGGTTATTACCTTTCTTATCAAATAGCATCTTTTATTCCTCTCATAGTTTCAATCGATGGATTTAACACCACACCGCGATCTGTCACAATAGCAGCGATTAATTCCGCTGGGGTTACATCAAAAACTGGATTCCATGCACTGACTAAAGAACCCTCATGATCATAACAAGCGGGCAATAACTCTTTGGGATCACGTTGCTCTATTTCTATCTCTACGCCACTGTCAATATCCCAATCAATGGTCGTAGTCGGCGCAACCACCATAAACTTAACTCCATGTTGCTTCGCTAAAACCGCTAAGGAATAAGTGCCAATTTTATTAGCGGTATCGCCATTAGCCGCAATACGATCTGCACCCACAATTATCCAATCAATCGCCCCAGACTTCATTAACCAAGCTGCCGCAGAATCAGCGACTAAAGTAACAGGAATGCCGTCTTGTGCCAACTCCCAAACCGTTAAGCGGGCACCTTGTAACCAAGGCCGAGTTTCTCCTGCATAAACCGCTAAAGACTGCCGTTTCGTCGCGCTTCTAATCACGCCTAAGGCAGTTCCATATCCCCCTGTTGCCAGGGTTCCCGTATTACAATGCGTCATGACTCCGGTAGCACCCGCTAATAAATCGGCACCCATTTCACCCATTTTTATATTTGCAGCGATATCATCTGCATGAATTTGTTCTGCGGCACTAATAAAAGCGGCTTTAGGATCATCTAACGCTTGCGCTAACAAAGCTTGCATTTGCGCTAAAGCCCAAAACAAATTAACGGCTGTCGGTCTTGATTGCGCTAATAAGGCAATATCATCAATTACTTTTTGCTGCCAGTTTACGGAGTCATAGGCGTGATGCTGAGTTACGGATAAAGCCACACCGTAAGCCGCAGCAATGCCTATAGCAGGAGCACCGCGCACACGCATAGAAGCAATGGCTTCTGTGACACCCGCCGCATCTTCATATTCATCGTATATCAAAGTACCAGGCAGTTTGCGTTGATCCAACACTTTTAAAGAATGTCCTGTCCAAATTAAAGCCTGGACTGTTTTGTTAATTTCTTGCGTCATTATTTGCTAAAACCTAGGGCTAAAAAGTTATAATTCTCTTAATTAAACCAGTCACTCACAGAGGAACAACTGATGCTAGTCGATACGCTTATTCATGCTCGTTGGATTATACCCGTTGAACCGGAATCCGTAACCTATGAACACCATAGTTTGGCGATTCGTGAGGGTAAAATCATAGATTTATTACCCACAGAAACAGCCCTAGAGATTTATACAGCGACCACGACTGAACACTTAGCTAATCATGCTTTATTACCTGGCTTAATTAATTGTCATACCCATTCTGCTATGACTCTATTGCGCGGGGTCGCGGATGATTTAGCACTCATAGATTGGCTGCAAAATCATATATGGCCTTTAGAACAAAAATGGATGAGTCCAGAATTTGTTAGAGACGGCACTGATATAGCCATTGCCGAAATGCTCTTAGGCGGTACGACCTGTTTTAATGATATGTACTTCTTTCCTGACATTACGGCTCAACAAGCGCTTGAACATGGGATTCGTGCAAAAGTGGGCTTAATTGTCATCGATTTTCCTTCTGCATGGGCTCAAAACAGTGAAGAATATATCGCCAAAGGGCTGGCTTTACATGAGCAACTACAAGACGCATCACTGTGTAGCACAAGCTTTGCCCCTCATGCACCTTACACCGTCTCGGATGCACCTTTAGAAAAAATTAAAGCCCTAGCGGATGAATTAAACCTACCCATTCACATGCATATTCATGAAACTGCATTTGAAGTGGCACAAGCACAAACTGAATCAGGCCAACGTCCATTAGCGCGTTTAGCAGTGCTAGGCTTAATTAACCCTTCCTTGGTCGCAGTGCACATGACGCAACTCAATGCCGAAGAGATTAATTTACTCGCGGAATCTGGTGCACACATTGTGCATTGCCCAGAGTCTAATTTAAAACTCGCCAGTGGTTTTTGTCCAGTCGCCCAATGTTTAGCTGCCGGGGTTAATGTCGCCTTAGGTACTGATGGTGCTGCCAGTAACAATGATTTAGATATGTTTGGCGAAATGCGTACCGCTGCTCTTTTAGCCAAAGGTGTATCTGGTGATGCGAGTGCCGTACCTGCTATGACCGCTCTTAAAATGGCCACTATTAACGGCGCTAAAGCCTTAGGGTTAGATGATGTTACGGGATCATTAACCATTGGCAAAGCCGCCGATGTAATAGCCATTGATTTAAGTGCCTTAGAAACTCAACCACTCTACTCACCTATCTCACAAATTGTTTATGCAGCAAGTCGTCAACAAGTATCTGATGTATGGGTCGCGGGCAACCGTTTATTAAAACAGCGGCAACTAACCACCATGAATTTAGATGATTTAAAAGAGAAAGCGCAGCTTTGGCAAGCTCGCCTATCTGAATAAACAACTTATGGATAGTCTCGTAACTCATTGAATAAAATATTATTTAATTGCATAGCTCCAAATATGATTGGTAACCGATCACCTACCCCTTTAAACTTTTTTCACGCAAAAGTCATAAAATGATAGACAATGTCACCCTCAACGGATGTCTTTGGTAAACATAAAAAGAAAGTCAAAAACTAATGGCTTTAAAGAACAGAGAGGATGCAAAAACTAAGTTTGGATGCATTATTAATGCTCAAATTGAGTTCTGTGATTCACTTTTCATACAATAAGATGGTATATCACTTAAAAAGCACCGCTAAACTAATAACCAATGTACTGATAATAATAGCCCATACGGTGCTGGTATGATTATCATTGAGTTGTTTACGTAGTTGTAAGAGTTCACGATGTTGGGTATCGGCTTGTTGTTGAGCTTGGGCGGCGTTATTAAGAGCCTTGTAAATTAAACTAGGCACTTCTGGGAATTGTTCAGCGAACTCAGGGAATTGTTTTATGAGTTTGTTGATTTTTGCTTTTGGCCCCATTCGGTCATGAAACCATTGTTCAAGATATGGCTTTGCGGTTTGCCATAAGTCCAGTTCTGGGTACAGCTGTCGTCCTAAACCTTCAATATTTAATAAAGTTTTTTGGAGTAGTACGAGCTGCGGTTGTACAACCATGTCAAAACGCCGTGCTGTCTGAAACAATCTTAATAAAAGCTGACCAAACGAAATATCTTTAAGCGGTTTCTCAAAGATAGGTTCGCAAACACTGCGAATCGCTGATTCAAATTCCTCTATTCTTGTTGTGCTGGGTACCCAACCAGATTCAACGTGCATTTCGGCTACTTTTCGGTAGTCACGATTAAAAAATGCTAAGAAGTTTTCTGCCAAATAACGTTGGTCTGATAACGATAAAGTGCCAACGATACCAAAGTCTACCGCGATGTATTTATCGGGTATTTCGACAAAAATATTGCCAGGGTGCATATCAGCATGAAAAAAGTTATCTCTAAAGACTTGGGTAAAGAAAATTTCAACACCGCGTTCAGCAAGTACTTTAAAGTTTGCACCTTCGCGTTTTAATTGTTCTATTTCACCGACCGGGATGCCATGAATTCTTTCCATCACCATGACATTTTTGCGAGTAAATGCCCAATAAACTTCTGGTATGTAAAGTTGTTCAGAGTTTTCAAAATTACGGCGTAATTTGGCAGCATTCGCCGCTTCTCTGATGAGATCAAGTTCGTCTAATGTGGTTTTTTCAAATTCAGAAACCACTTCTGTGGCTCGTAATCTTTTTGCATCAGGCCAGAATTTTTCGGCAAAGTGCGCTAGTTCATAGAGCAAGCCAATGTCAGATTGGATTTGTTTCTCAATGTTGGGTCGTAATACTTTAACAATGACGCTTTCACCGGTGTGTAAAACAGCGGTGTGAACTTGAGCAACAGAAGCTGAAGCTAAGGGCGTCGGATCAAATTCTGCAAATGCCTCAGCGATAGACATCTCCAATTCTTTTTCAATGATACTTTTTGCGATGTCATTGGCAAAGGGTGGGACTCGATCTTGGAGTTTGACAAGTTCATCGGCGATGTCATCAGGGAGTATATCTTTACGTGTCGATAAGGCTTGGCCAAATTTCACGTAGATAGGGCCTAATTCTTCTAGCGCGTGTCTAATTCTAACGGCTTGTGAGTCTTTTCTGGATTTTAGCCAAAAACTGGGTGTTATAAAGGCTAAGTAGCGAATAGGCCGGAATAAGTTAGTTTTTAAAACGATTTCATCTAATCCATGGTACATCAGTACCCAGTTGATATGAATTAGACGTAAGATAATTTGAGGGCGGATCACGAGTTACCTTTGGGGTGGTTTTTATTCAGGCGTTCAAGGCGGCTATTTAAGCGATCGAAATCGGTACGTAGCAGGTCAACTTGTTTATAAAAAATATCGACTTCGGGTGCAGAGGGTAGGTCGCGAGTTTCTTCTTGCAGAAATTCAGAAATATTGAGTTTAAGAGTTTCAATGGATTGACTACTCCAGCTTTTACTCGATTGAAACAATTGGCTTAAACTATTGGCGACAGTATCACCCGTATACTTGGCGATTAAGGGTTCTAAGTTTAGGTCTAGTTTCGCAAAAAGTGCTTGAAATTTTCTGCCCGTTTGCATATTTCCTTCAATAGTCACATCACCAGAAAAGATTGAGCGCATTGGGCTGGCACTGGCACCCATTAAGCCAAAAGCAAACACTGATCCTGTTAGTGTGGTATCGGCTTTATCTGGACTGTAATCAAGTAATTGAATTGAATCAGTCGATGGACAAAGGTAAATAGTTTCGTTGAAGGGTTGAATTGTTATGGCAATGGTTTTATTAGCGAGGGGGGACAGGTATTCAGAAATATTGGGATCAAGGCTAATAAAAGTATTGAGTGCATTTTCTAATGCACTCATTAATAGGGGTTTGATGATCATGCTAAATTTTGTAGCCTCTATGAATCGCTACAATACCTTGGGTTAGATTAAAGTATTCACAACGCTCTAAGCCTGCGTTGATCATCATGTTTTTGAGTTCATCTTGTTTGGGATGCATACGAATGGATTCAGCAAGATAACGGTAGCTATCTTCATCTTTCGCAACGACTTTGCCAATTTTAGGCAATAGTTTAAATGAGTAAAAGTCGTAAACTGTTTCTGTAACTTTATCGATGGGATGTGAAAACTCCAGCACGATAACGCGACCACCGGGTTTAAGCACACGATACATTGAGCGTAAGGCGGCATCTTTGTCGGTGACATTTCTCAGGCCAAAGGCAATGCAAACACAGTCAAATGTATTGTCCTCAAATGGCAAGCATTCGGCATTAACTTGCGCATAGCGTATGTTGCCAATTAAGCCTTTATCAATAAGTCTGTTACGACCTGTACGTAACATTTCTGAGTTAATGTCGGCCAGTACTACTTGACCTTCTTTGCCAACACGTTGTTCAAATAGTATGGTTAAATCGCCTGTGCCACCCGCTAAGTCAAGCACTTGTTCGCCTTTACGAACATTACTTAATTGTACGGCAACCCGTTTCCATATACGGTGGATGCCCATAGACATCAAGTCATTCATGATGTCGTATTGCCCCGCAACTGAATCAAATACCCCGCGTACTAAATTAACTTTTTCGTCAGTAGCAACTTGTTTAAAACCAAAGTGAGTGGTGTTGTCATTTGTCATTATTTCCGCCTAGTTTTTTAAGGTTTCTTTGCGCTTATGTCCAGCCGATTCAAGTTCAGTTAGGTAGTTAATCCATAAGTCTTGATATTCAGCACCCAATTTGTAGAGTAAGTCCCAAGTATATATGCCACTGTCGTGACCGTCGCTAAAAACTGGACTAATAGCGTAGTTTCCAATGGGTTTTATTTCGGTGATACCGACATTTTCTTTATTTAATTGTAATGTTTCTTGCCCTGGTCCATGCCCAACGGCTTCGGCCGATGGAGTATAGACGCGCAGATATTCGCAAGGTAATTGAAATTGACTGCCATTATCAAATCCAATCTCAAGAATATTAGATAATTGATGAAGTTTAATTTCAGTGGGCCAAGTATTGCAAGGTTTAACAGTTAAGCGCATAAGAGTAGTGGGTGTAATCAATAAGATTGATATTATAAAATATATCGACTTAAATCTTCATCATCTGCAAATTCAGTTAAATGCTGATCTACGTAAGCGGCATCAATAACGATGTTTTTATCTTCAAGGTCGGATGCGTTATAGGAAATTTCTTCAAGTAATCTTTCTAAAAGCGTGTGTAATCTTCTTGCGCCAATGTTTTCAACACGTTCATTCACTTGCCAGCCCAATTCGGCTATGCGTTGAATACCATCAGTCGCAAATGATAAGTTAACGCCTTCTGTCGCTAATAGTGCAGTGTATTGTTCTGTTAACGAAGCATTGGGTTCTGTTAAAATACGAACGAAATCATCGGCTGTCAATGCGCTAAGTTCCACACGAATGGGAAATCTACCTTGTAATTCTGGAATTAAATCAGAAGGTTTAGCAATATGAAACGCACCCGAAGCAATAAATAAAATGTGATCAGTTTTAATCGCGCCATATTTTGTGCTAACAGTACTACCTTCTACTAAAGGTAATAAATCCCGTTGTACGCCTTCTCTGGATATTTCTCCACCGCTACCACCTAATTCAGAGCGCTTGCAGATTTTATCAATTTCATCAAGAAAGACGATGCCATTTTGTTCAACAGATTCTAAGGCTTTAAGACGAATTTCATCCTCATTAATGAGTCGGCTTGCTTCTTCTTCTTGTAAAGCTTGCAGCGCTTTTTCAATAGGCATTTTGCGAGATTTGGTTTTTCCGGTACTGATGTTTTGAAATAGACCTTGCAATTGGTTAGTCATTTCTTCCATGCCGGGAGGAGCCATTATTTCAACTCCCATGGGCGCAACATGAATATCTATTTCAATTTCTTTAGTGTTTAGTTCACCCTCACGCAGTTTTTTACGCATTTTTTGGCGAGTTGATTCTTCGGTATCTGATAACATGCCTCCTTCTGCACGGGGTAGTAAGATATCTAATATCTTTTCTTCTGCCGCGTCGTAGGCTTTGTTTTCAACTTTTGCCATTTCTGCTATGCGAGTCATTTTAACGGCAGTATCAATTAAATCGCGAATAATAGACTCAACATCTCGGCCTACGTAACCCACCTCAGTGAATTTTGTGGCTTCAATTTTGATAAATGGCGCATTAGCCAAGCGAGCAAGGCGGCGGGCAATTTCAGTTTTGCCAACACCTGTTGGCCCAATCATTAGAATGTTTTTAGGCGTAATTTCATTTCTTAATGCGGGGTCAACTTGTTGTCTACGCCAACGGTTTCTGAGCGCAATAGCAACAGATTTTTTCGCACTAGCTTGACCAACAATGTGTTTATCAAGTTCATTTACAATTTC
This sequence comes from uncultured Methylococcaceae bacterium, assembly GCA_903873165.1. Taxonomy (GTDB): domain Bacteria; phylum Pseudomonadota; class Gammaproteobacteria; order Methylococcales; family Methylomonadaceae; genus Methylobacter_C. Next base: position 8,592 of record CAIQNQ010000059.1, read on the forward strand.
TTTCGGGGTCATTTGTGTCATTCGGTTACTCGTTAGGCTCTGCGTCTAGTTCTTCGATACGTAAATTATGATTAGTGTATATGCAAATATCCGCAGCAATATTTAAAGATCGTTCTACTATTTCTCTAGCACTTAAATTAGTGTTTTCTAGTAAGGCTCTTGCTGCTGCTTGGGCAAATGCGCCACCCGAACCAATGGCCATAAGATCATATTCAGGCTCAATTACATCGCCTGTGCCAGAGATAATTAATGATGTTTTTGCATCTGCAATGGTGAGTAGGGCTTCTAATTTGCGCAGTGCTCGGTCGGTACGCCAATCTTTAGCCATTTCAACGGCAGCTCTCGTTAGGTTGCCTCTATGCTTTTCAAGCTTACCTTCAAAATGTTCAAATAATGTGAAGGCATCTGCAGTAGCTCCGGCGAATCCAGCAATGACCTTGTCGTGGTATAAGCGTCTAACTTTGCGGGCATTTCCCTTCATTACTGTGTTTCCCAGGGTGACTTGGCCATCACCACCAATAACTACTTTGTCGCCACGGCGCACAGAAAGTATTGTTGTTCCTCTAAACACTTTATTAATCCTAAATAACAAAAAACAGGATTGCGATTTTACATGGTATGAATTTAAATTGTGGGAAAAAATGTATCGCCATTAACGGTGTTGGTGTTAAGTGATTCAGTTGTTTAAAGAGATTTTGAGCAAAGTATAATTGATCATCCTATCTTGTGGGGGCGTATTGATGCGGTATTTATAAATCAATTACATTCATATTGACTTGTTAGAGTAATTATTCCATACTTTTTGTGCGGTTAATTGTGCCGCGATCACTCAGGAGAAAAATAATGGCCTTAATTACCTGGACAGCAAGTCAGTACGCCACTAATGTTGGATTTGCAGATGAGGAACATAAAATTTTATTTGATAAGTTAAATAAATTGTATGATTTAGCGACAACCGGAGCAGAACGTTCTGCTGTCGGTGTACAATTAGATGATTTGATAGCTTATGTTGTAGAGCATTTCGCTCATGAAGAAAAAGAAATGGTAGCAAAAAGCTTCACAGGCTATGATCGTCATAAAGAGGAGCATGTTGCCTTCGTTGGAATTGCTGGCGGTTTGCAAACAAAGTTTCACGCAGGTGAGGCAGATGTTACAGAAGAAGTAGGGCAGTTGATAAAAGGTTGGTTAGATAGCCATATACCCACTTTTGATAAAGCTTATGCTGATGCATTGAATAGCTAATAAGGTACTAAACTAAATATTAAAAGCTTGTGACTTGAGGAGGTCGCAAGCTTTTTTTTTGATGATTCAAACCAAATTCACGCAAAGGACGTCTGGTATAGATCGGCGTCATGAGTTAAAATCTACACGTTTTTTGAGATAATTATTACGTAAAAGGAATGTGTTGGCTATTTAGATGTGGCTGCATATTACGATCTATATAAATACTTATAATTCAAGAGTTCTATAACTACAATCGAAGGGGCTGCTCCGTGAACAAAGCAAAGCAACTATTCGCAGGTCTGATTTTAATGGCTTTAGGGCTTGGAACAGCGCATGCGGACTATACGCTCAATTTAATGAAAGGGGTCACTAAGGTCAGTAATGACATTTATGACCTGCACATGCTTATCTTGTGGATTTGCGTGTTTATAGGCATTGTGGTTTTTGGTGCAATGTTTTATTCAATATTTCATCATCGTAAATCAAAAGGTCATGTTGCTGCACAATTTCATGAGAATACAACAGTTGAGATAATCTGGACTATTATTCCGACCTTAATTTTAGTCGGTATGGCTATTCCAGCGACCAAAACGATGTTGGAACTAAGTGACGTTGAAAAATCAGATATGACTATTCAAGTGACGGGTCATCAATGGTATTGGGACTATAAATACTTGGATTCCGATATTCACTTCGAAAGTCATTTAGATGAAGCGAGTGAAAGAGTTCATAGAACCGTCGGTGCAGATCCACGTTCAGTTCCTAACTATTTGTTGAATGTGGATAAACCTTTAGTTATCCCTGTGCATAAGAAAGTTCGTTTTGTATTAACTTCAACCGATGTTATCCATTCTTGGTGGGTACCCGATTTAGGTTGGAAAAAAGATGCAAATCCAGGTTTTATCAATGAAGCATGGACTTTAGTTGATAAACCAGGTACTTATCGTGGTCAATGTACGGAATTATGTGGTCGAGACCATGGTTTTATGCCTATTGTTGTGATTGCAATGGAACAAGTGGATTATGATGCTTGGATTGCAAAAACTTTAGAACAACAAAAACAAAAGCCAGATTTAAGTGATCAAAGTCGTCAGCAATTGCTTGCACATGGTGAATCTGTTTACTTAAAGAATTGTGTGGGTTGTCATCAAATTGATGGGACAGGTGTTCCTGGTTTGATTCCGGCGTTAACTGGCAGTGCAATAGCTACAGGTAAATGGGAGTCTTTAGATGGTTTTTTACGCGCTGGAACTTCAAAAATGCCGAAGTTTGAGAAGCTAAATGCAAAGGAATTTGCAGAGTTGATGACTTATGTGCGTAATAGTCTAGGTAATAAAGTGGGAGATGAATTACAGCCAAAACAAACAGCATTACCGGATGATGATGAATAGTTCTCAGATGCTACTATCAACTTACTCTTTTTTATTAATTTTAGAGGTATAAATTATGTCTGCTGTTGTAGATGAACATGATCATGATCACCATGCTGATGATCACCACGATCACGGTCCTGCTAAAGGATTGTTGAGATGGGTTATTACTACCAATCATAAAGACATTGGTACTTTATATTTGTTATTTGCTTTAACCATGTTTTTTGTAGGTGGAGCAATGGCAATGGTAATTCGAGCTGAGTTATTTGAACCAGGTTTGCAGTTTGTCGATCCTGCATTTTTCAACTCAATGACTACCATGCATGCCTTAGTGATGGTGTTTGGTGCGGTTATGCCAGCGTTTGTTGGTTTAGCGAACTGGCAAATTCCATTAATGATTGGTGCTGCTGATATGGCTTTACCCCGCATGAACAACATGAGTTTTTGGATGTTGGTTGCCGGTGTTTTGTTATTAGCTAGTACATTATTTATGGAAGGTGGAGCACCTAATGGTGGTTGGACTTTATATCCACCATTAGTATTGCAGCCGATTACTGTAGGTAAAGCATTACCTTTCGCTATTTTCTCGGTGCATTTACTGGGTATTTCATCGATCATGGGTGCCATCAATATTATTGCGACCATTTTCAATATGCGTGCCCCCGCCATGAAATTAATGGACATGCCATTATTTGTATGGACTTGGTTGATTACCGCATTCTTGTTAATCGCTGTTATGCCAGTATTTGCTGGTGCAGTGACTATGCTATTAACGGATAAATTTTTCCACACTAGCTTCTTTAATGCAGCGGGTGGCGGTGATCCAGTATTGTACGAACATATCTTCTGGTTCTTTGGTCATCCAGAAGTGTATATTATGATTCTACCTACCTTTGGCGTGGCTTCTACAATCATTCCTGTATTCGCACGTAAGCCATTATTCGGTTATGCATCTATGGTTTGGGCAACTGCGTCAATCGCATTTTTGTCGTTCATCGTTTGGGCACATCACATGTTTACTGTGGGCTTACCTTTAGCGGGTGAGTTGTACTTTATGTACGCAACCATGATTATTGCAGTACCAACTGGGGTAAAAGTGTTTAACTGGACTGCAACTATGTGGAAAGGGGCAATGACTTTTGAAACGCCTATGTTATTTTCAATTGCATTTGTGGTGTTATTCACTTTGGGTGGTTTTACTGGTTTGATGATGTCAATTGCACCATCTGACTTCCAATACCATGACACTTATTTCATTGTTGCGCATTTCCATTACACCTTAGTACCTGCATCAGTCTTTATATTGATGGCAGCGGGTTATTTTTGGTTGCCTAAATGGACGGGTCATATGTATAACGAAAAGATTGGACAGTTACATTTTTGGTTGTCCGTTATTTCTGTCAACGTATTATTTTTCCCTCAACACTTTTTAGGTTTAGCGGGTATGCCTAGACGGATTCCAGATTATGCCGTGCAATTTGCGGATTGGAATATGATTTCTAGTGTGGGTGGTTTTATATTTGGAGCAAGTCAATTACTTTTCCTTTATATAGTCATTGATACTATCAGAGGCGGTACTGGCGAGAAGGTATCTGATGAAGTGTGGGAAGATGCAAGTAAGCATAGCTTAGAGTGGACATTACCGTCCCCACTTCCGTATCATACTTGGACTACGCCACCAGTAAGTGTACCTACTGAACACGTGCTAGATTCACACTAAGTTTCGAAAGTCTAATGTTGCGTAGCCCCTTTAACAAGGGTTGCGCAACTTAACTTTAAATATAAAGATGACAATAAAAAATAAGAATATTTTAACAGCGGTTATTTTAGGGGCTATTACCTTAATTTTCTATTTGTTCGCAGTTGCTCAAGCCGTATCTTAATGACAGATTCTATTAGTAAAAAAAACCTTAAACTGGCGAGAACCTTATTATTGGTGGCTGTTGCTATGTTTGGTTTTGGCTATGCTTTAGTGCCTATTTACGATGTGTTATGTGAATGGAAATGGATAGAGCGTGATAGACCAGATGATATAAAGAAAGTAGCGGAATCCGCTCATAAAGTCGATGTTAATAGAGAGATTACGGTGGAGTTTCTGACCGTATTAAATGAGTCTACTCCTATGGAGTTTCACGCTGAAACGAAACAAATAAAAGTACATCCAGGTGAATACCATACGGTTAACTTTTATGCTGAAAATAAAACAAATAAAGAAATGAAATCTAGAGCTATCGCTAGTTTTTCACCCGCTGTTATAAGTAAATATTTTGAAAAAATAGAGTGTTTTTGTTTCTCAGAGCAAACCTTTAAGGCTAGGGAAACTAAAAAAATGCCGATGCGTTTTGTTATTAACCCAGAAATACCTGAGCAATATAAAACTATTACATTGTCATACACATTTTTCGATAATACTGAAAGGTCAATAAATAATTAAAATAGGGGAATCTAATGTCTACAAATAGCACGTATTACATACCGCACAAAGCGACTTGGCCCGTTGTTGGAACGGTTGGGTTGATGATTATGCTCGCTGGATTTGCTAACTTTCTAAACGGTTCTTCAATCGGACAGCCGATGATGATAGTTGGTTTATTGACTTTTATCACTATGTTGGTAGGTTGGTTCAGCTTGCAAGCAAAAGAAAGTGAATCGGGCATGTATAATCATGAAGTGGGTATTTCATACAGACATGGCATGATGTGGTTTATCTTTTCAGAAATAGTTTTCTTTGCTGTATTTTTTGGTACATTGTGGTACACAAGAAACTTATCTGTACCTTGGTTAGGTGAAGGTGCAACTAAAGAACTTTTATGGCCTGCGTTTGATGCGACTTGGCCAACGAATGGCCCAGGAAAAGTAGGTGGTGATTTTGAACCTATGGGTGCATGGGGATTACCTTTTATAAACACGTTACTTTTATTAACAAGTGGTGTAACTTGTACTTGGGCTCATCATGGCTTATTGGCAAAAAACCGTCCTCAATTAATTAAAGGTTTAATTGCTACTGTTGCATTAGGCTTCTTATTTGTATGTTTTCAAGCGATTGAATATCATGAAGCTTATACAGAAATGGGCTTGACATTAGGCTCGGGTGTTTATGGTTCGACTTTCTTTATGTTAACTGGATTTCATGGTTTTCATGTTTGTGTCGGAGCAATAATATTAAGTGTGGTACTATTTCGCAGTACAAAAGGTCATTTCTCACCAGAGAACCATTTTGCATTTGAGGCAGCAGCTTGGTATTGGCATTTTGTTGATGTTGTATGGTTAGGTTTATTTATTTTCGTATATTTAATGTAATAACCACGCCATACTTTAAAAAGCGCTGCCTATTGTGGGCGGCGCTTTTTTTTTGCCAGCAAGTTTTTAATGCTTGTTTTGTTCAACTTCGGCAACATGCGGGCGGTTCATTTTTACACCAATACCATGAGGTTTAATTAGGCCTGTAGCAAAAGCAATAAAAATAAACGCAAATAATACTAATGAAAGACTAATGCGAAAAGTCAGTGATCGCAGGGTTTTTTGGGACTGTTCTTCGGGTTTATGTTTAATTAGATGAAATAATGCCGAACCAAGGCTGATGATAATAAGGATAAAAGTAATTAGAATGATGCTTTGAAGAATCATGGTAGAGTTGAATAAAAGATTGATGGGTGAAGTATTTTCGTTTATTAATGAATTTGTGCCAATAGATTAAGGATATATCATGAATATTTATGAAATGACATGCGAATGAACTTTAAAAAAACGCCTACAATTATTTATTTATGCGTATTACCGTTACTAATCTCTTTAGGTATATGGCAATTAAATCGTGCTACACAAAAGAGTTTAATAATTGAGCAGCGTCAAGCAGGCATGGCTGCAACTGAAGTGGTACATTTATCAGATAGTACTGAAGACAACATTGATTTTTTAAAATATAAAAATGTTCGGTTGCAAGGGCATTATGATGATGCTCATCAGTTCTTAATTGATAATCAGATAAGTGCTGGTAAAGTAGGTTACCTTGTTTTGACACCATTTATCTTATTGGATGGGTCTCGATCCGTGTTGGTTAATAGAGGTTGGGTGCCTCTTAATGCCAATAGAACAATATTACCGGAATTGAAATTAAAATCTAATCCAGTCGAAGTTACTGGACGGCTAAATAGCTTTCCTAGCGTAGGAATTAAATTGGCAGGGGCAGAAACACCGAGTTCTGGTTGGCCGTCGGTGGTACAAGTAGTTGATAGTCATGTATTGGCTGATAAATTGGGTATTGAGCTTTTTACATTTCAAGTTGAATTAGATAAAGAATTACCGGATGGATTCAAACGAGAATGGCAGGTCAATACAATTATGTTACCGGAGCAGCATATAGCTTATGCAGTTCAGTGGTTTGCTTTGGCAGCGACATTAACAGGGTTGTTTTTTTTGTATAGTAAGAAGAATAATAAAGATGAATGAGCAACAGAAGAAAAATCAAAGATTAATAATTGTCATTTTTTCGATGACTATTATTCCGTTTTTAATTGCTTGGGGATTAAAAGAAAATCCTGGTTTAGTTAAGGGCACTACAAATCAAGGTCAGTTAGTTGTACCTCCCATTACAATAGCTCAACAGGATGTCTCTGGATTTGATACATTTTCTGCAAATAATATTAAAGAATTGCAAGGGCATTGGCTTATTGCAAATGTGATTCCAAATGAGGGTTGTAATGAAGTTTGTCTTGAAGCGCTATTAAAGACTAAACAATTAAGATTGATGCTAAATAAGGAACTACCACGTACTAGACGTGTTGTTATTATCTATAAAGAACCTAAAGATGATATTGCTGCTGAATGGTGGTTAAAAGATACTATTTTATGGCGATTAAATCGACTCGAAGATTCTGAAAGTAAGGCTCTGTACTCAAGTTTATTACATGAAGAAAATAAACTTGCAGCTTCATTAGTTGATAAATTGATAGAAAATGAAAATAAAGACATGGCACTTAATTCTGATCTAATTAGAATTAAATTGAGTGTTGAGGTAATACAAAAAATAGCCCAGATTAATAAGAAACCAGTGCAAGATGGCATGCTTTTTTTAATTGATCCTTTGGGTAACTTAATGATGCAATATGAGCCAGGCTTTAATACCTATAAGGTTAAAGAAGATCTCATGCATTTACTTAGAATTTCACAAATTGGCTAGCGAGTAGAGGATGTTCAGAAAGTTAACACTGTTTGGTGTTGTTTTAACAGCAATCATTTTAATATTGGGGTCAGTTGTAAGGATAGGTGATATTTATCCTACTGTCATAGATCAAAGTTTTATCAATGTACTAAAAATACAAGGTCACAACTATTTAACGGCGTCTTTAGGTATGACCGTTGTCGTTTTAAGCGTGCTGTCTTGGTTTCAAAAGTCTCCAAAACTAAAGTTAGTCGCCATCAATTTGTTGGTGCTTGTTTTAGTGATACTGCAAGCAGCAATTGGCTATTGGGCAAGTTCCTTAATAACGTATCCTATTGTTATTACCTGCCATGTGTTACTCGGTTTAGGGACTTTTTGGCTACTTTATTATCAATATATAAGTACCAACGTCCATTTCACTAAGACTAATGTAAGTAAAAATTCAAATAGCTTATTAATAGGTCTAAATCGTTTTGCGGTCTTGCTAGTATTCTTGCAAATAGCGTTGGGTGTTTGGGTTAGTGCTAATCATGCAGGCTTAGCTTGCGCAGGTTTTCCGCAATGTAGTGGTCAATGGTTACCTCAAGCTGATTTCGCCAGTGCACTTGATGTGTTTAGAGGTTTGATAACCCAATACAATGGCATTATTTCTTACGATGCTCAGGTTGCGGTTAACTGGTTACATCGTGTTATAGCCTTAGTAGTCTTTGGTGTACTCAGTATCGAGCTATTTGTTGCAACATCTCCCCGCTCGTCACAATCTGTTAAAAACTCGGGTTTAGTTTTAGGTGCTTTATTATTTATCGTCATTGGTCTAGAGATTGTTGCGCTAAAATTTAATCTGCCTGTGTGGGTCGGGGTATTTCATCATGCTTTAGCTGCATTACTAATGTTACCTTTAATCGCGATTGGTTTTTATAGTCGATATAGTAAGGAGTCTCCGTTTCAGGTTGATGTAATAGAGCCGATACAAGAAGATTTTGTAACAGCACCTAAGACAGACTTTGAAGTAACAGTTGTTGATGTTGAAGAAGCCTATGTAGAGCCATTGCCAGAGTCTTTGTATTTAAGACTCAAATCACAACTAAAGAGAACGCGCTCTGGATTAAGTGGCATATTGGCTGGTTTGCCTTTAGGTCAAAAGGAAATTAACGCAGAGTTATTAGAAGATATTGAAGCCAATCTCTTGATGGCTGATGTGGGTATTGATGCAACGACCGAGATTATTAAATATCTATCAAATAACCTTGAACGACATCAGCTTCAAGATAGTGAAGCATTATCCACTGCACTAAAAGATGAGTTATACCGAATTCTTAAGCCTTGTAGTCAACCGTTACAAATACCTGAACAAGATGAACCTTTTGTTATCTTAGTCGTTGGCGTTAATGGCGCAGGTAAGACTACAACCATTGGTAAATTGGCTAAACGCTTACAAGCTCAAGGCCACAGTGTGATGCTTGCGGCAGGTGATACGTTTAGAGCCGCGGCGGTTGAACAATTACAAGTTTGGGGAGAACGTAATAATATTCCTGTGGTGGCTCAACATACCGGTGCTGACTCTGCTTCTGTTATATTTGATGGTTTACAATCCGCTAAAGCAAAAGGAGTTGATGTATTAATTGCTGATACGGCTGGACGATTACACACTAAATCTAACTTAATGGAAGAGTTAAAGAAAATTAAACGAATTATGGGGAAATTAGATGTCTCAGCTCCCCATGAGGTTTTATTGGTGTTAGATGCGGGTACTGGGCAGAATGCACTTTCTCAAGCTAAATTGTTTAATGAAGCCGTGTCGTTAACTGGTTTAGTATTGACCAAATTAGATGGAACCGCAAAGGGTGGAGTGATATTTGCCTTAGCTAAGCACACTGCGACACCCATACGTTTTATCGGGATAGGTGAGGGCATTGATGATTTGCAAGATTTTGATGCTGAGTTATTCGTTGATGCTTTATTTGTGAAAGATTAATTAACATGATTCATTTTCTTAATGTTATTAAGCGTTATGAAGAAACTGGAGATGTACTCCGAAATATTAGTTTTAATTTAGAACGGGGTGAAATGGCTTTTCTTACGGGACATTCTGGAGCCGGAAAAAGTACCTTATTAAGATTAATTGCCGTCATGGAGCGGTGTACACGTGGTCAAATTATTGTTGATGACCAAGATTTAAGTCTCGTAAAAGAAAGTCAATTGCCTTTTATAAGAAGAAAAATGGGCTTTATCTATCAAGACTATAAGTTACTTAATGATCGAACAGTATTTGATAATGTCGCTCTGCCGTTAATTATTGCTGGTTATGGTCATCAAGAAGTTAATAGGCGGGTCAGAGCGGCATTAGAAAAAGTGAGTTTGCAAGGCAAGGAAAAGAAATTCCCCTTAGCATTGTCTGGAGGCGAACAACAACGGGTCGGTATTGCGCGGGCGGTTGTCAATAAACCTCCTATCATTATTGCTGATGAACCTACCGGTAATTTGGATCCAGAATTATCTGCGGAAATTATGAATTTATTTCGACAATTTCAACAAGTGGGTGTGACTATTTTAATTGCTACCCATGATGTTTCTTTGATTTCGCAATTGAATCAACGGGTCTTAAAGTTGGTTCATGGTCAATTGGTAGTGAGTTAAGCGATGAGGCGAGTCAATAAAAATCGTATTAAGAAAGACCCCCCAATTAAGCAAGTCAAGCAGGAGAAAAGACAAACCACCTTAGCGGGGGGTACGCTTCAAGATAAGTTGATAGCCTATCGAGAGTTACACACAAAGGTATTGTTTTCTAGTTTAGGACGGATGATTGCAACGCCTTTTAGTTCAATAATGACGGTCGTCGTGTTGGCCATCTCTATTTCATTAGCCAGCGGTTTTTATGTTCTCGTGGTTAATATTCATCAATTAACCGGTAATTTAGAAACGAGTAATCAAATTTCGTTATTCCTTAGGGATGAGGTTTCAGATGCTCATGCTAAAAAACTGTCAGAAAGTATTCATAATAATCCGCGCGTTCAGAATGTAAAGTTAATCTCTAAAGAGCAAGCTTTAGCAGAGTTTAAAGAGTACAGTGGATTTGGCTCGGCGATTAATACTCTAAAAGTTAATCCTTTACCTATCGTATTACAAATTTTACCTAAAAATACCTTAACGGATAAGCAGGGCTTGGCAGACTTATTAAAAAGCTTTCAGCAAATGCCGGAAGTAGATATTGCGCAATTGGATTTGCAATGGGTTGAGCGTTTGCAAGCGATAGTTGAGGTAGCAAAAGTGTTTGCATTCATAATGAATATTTTATTATCGGCGGCAGTATTATTCATAATTGGTAATACTGTGCGGTTAGAGTTTTATAGTCGGCGAGCCGAAGTAGCTATTTCTAAATTAGTAGGGGCGACTAATGCGTTTATACGGCGGCCCTTTTTATATACTGGATTTTGGATAGGCTTTTTTTCTGCCGTGGGTGCATGGTTTATAGTGACCCTTATCATGTTAATTTTAAGAGGTTCAGTTGAGCGATTATCGGGTCTTTATGAAGGCGATATGCACTTGCTATTTCTTACTATCCCAGAAACTTTGTTTTTGATTTCTGCGTCATCAATCTTGGGTGTCGTAGGTGCTTGGGTGGTTTTGTTTTATGAATTAAGATCCACTAAGCTTCAGTAAAAGCAGGCTAATAAAAATTATTAGCACTCTTTGATAGAGAGTGCTAAAATTCCCAAAAAGTTTTTTACTTGGAGATAGTATGAATAGCCCATTAGCATTACCCGTTAATTTGTCTGTTGGCACATTCGATGCGTATTTGAATTTAGTAAGACAAATGCCGCGCTTAACGGTAGAACAAGAACGAGAGTTAACGCTTAGATACAGAGATGAAGGCGACCTAGAAGCGGCTAGGGAATTGGTTATGACCAATTTACGTTTTGTGGTTCATGTTGCAAGAGGTTACAGCGGTTATGGACTATCAATGCCAGACATTATTCAAGAAGGTAATATCGGTTTAATGAAAGCCGTTAAACGCTTTGATCCTGATGTGGGTGTTCGTCTTGTATCGTTTGCCGTACACTGGATTAAAGCCGAAATTCATGAGTATGTCATTAAAAACTGGGGCATTGTTAAGATAGCCACTACAAAAGCGCAGCGTAAGTTGTTTTTTAATCTACGAAAATCCAAACAAGATTTAGGCTGGCTGTCTAACGCCGAAGCGATGGCCATAGCAGAAGATTTGAATGTAGATCTTAGTGATGTGTATGAAATGGAGAAACGTTTAAGTAGTCATGATATGTCTTTCGACATGCCTACCGATGAGTCTTCCGAAGAAACTGCCTTTTATCCTGCTAATTATTTACAACAATATGGTGCTGATCCATTAGAGTTGCTAGAAAATTCAGATTGGGAAGATCATGGCCATGATTTATTATCAGAAGCCATGGCTAAACTGGATGCACGAAGTGTGGACATTTTAACCAGTCGTTGGTTAGCTGAAGATAAAGCCACTTTACACGAATTGGCAGAACGCTATAACGTTTCTGCAGAAAGAATTCGTCAGTTAGAACAAAATGCAATGAAGAAGATTAAAGCCTCTATGACCTTAGTCGCGTAAATTAGGCAATAAATCCAAACTTAATCGTTCGACAAGCTCACTACGAACGACTTAACCTCAAATTGATCTGTTTTATAGTAATTATTCAGTTCGCCCCTAGCTTTGCTCTCTCCCCTTTGAAAAAGGGGAGAGAGGGAGGTATCTAATAAAATCTCCCTTAACCCCTCTTTGTCAATGAGGGGGGGGGGCTGAATAATTACTTTGAGGCCAGTTGAATAAATCGATCAGGCCGGGTTAAGCAAGTTTAGAACCGTTTGCGCTTGTTCGGCGGCTTCGTGACCTAAACTTGTTAAATATCCACCATCTTCTTGCGTGACTAAGCCTTTTGCAAATAAGCGTTTAGTCGCCTCTATGTATTCTGGTGCTGCTGTTTTATGTACTTTGATACCTTCCTGTGTAGTACTTAGGTTATAGCGAACTAAAATGTTAATTTCATCTACAAGGTCTTGTGTATATGGCATCATTATTCCTTAAATTGATTAGTAGAGCTTCACATGATAAAGCTAATTTATAATTAAGGGGGTATGTTTTTTAATTAATTTATTGTCTAGGCGTAATAAAGCCGACATTCCGCACCCCTTGGGCATCTTATTGATATTCAATCATATATTTTTTTGCTAAATAGCAACATAATTTTCAATTAATTGATTTTGAATGCTTATTTTTTGAGGGTGCGGAATGTCGGATAAAGAACTATAAGAGCTTATAAACCTTAATGTTTTAAAGTAAATAGTCTGTTTAATAGCGTTTTGTGGAAGGGTCACATTGACATGACCAAGCATCAATACCGCCTGTTAAATTAGCTACATTCTTAAAACCAGAGTGTACTAGGTAGCTTGCGGCTTGCTGACTTCTCATACCATGATGACAAATAACAATGATTTCATCTTCAGGATTAATTTCACTTAAGCGATCAGGGATTTGTCTAAGCGGAATTAAGACGCTATTAGCAATGTGAGTGTAGTCAAATTCATGGACTTCTCGAACATCTAATAACACTAGTTTTTCGTGTTGAGTGAGTTTTGTGTGTAGATCAGTTGGCGATAATTGTTTAACGTGCATTGAAATCCTCGGGTAATCCTTCAAGATGTTAGTTGTTAAGTTGCTTGAGCTTAAGAACAATAAGAAAACATAATAATACCAATAATACTTGCTAATTGGGTGATATTCTGATAAAAATGCCCAGTTTTTATTTATCCTGTCTTTAGGAGTTAATGGATGACCGATAGTACCAAAGCGACCGCTTCGCCTTTTAGTTTTTCGCCTTATGTTGAAGTGCAAGATGAAGAATATATGTGTCCGTCGCAATTAAAACACTTTGAAGCTATTCTAAATAATTGGAAAGCTGAATTAATGCACGAAGTAGATCGTACTGTATCGCACATGAAAGATGAGGCAGCAAACTTTCCTGATCCCAATGATAGAGCCACTCAAGAATCTGAGTTTAGTCTTGAATTAAGGACTCGAGATCGTGAGCGTAAGCTAATCAAGAAAATAGATGAATCTCTTAAGGAAATAGAGTCTGGAGATTATGGTTTTTGTGAGGCTTGTGGCATAGAGATAGGTATTCGTCGTCTTGAGGCGCGTCCAACAGCCAGCTTATGTATAGACTGTAAAACTTTAGACGAAATTAGGGAAAAACAAATGGGCTAGTGATTTTATCGTGTTCGATAACCAAACCTATATTGGCCGGTTTGCCCCTTCACCTACCGGCCCCCTGCATTTAGGTTCACTTTACACCGCCTTAGCTAGTTTTTTAGATGCGAAATCCCAACACGGCTTGTGGCTGTTACGCATTGACGATCTAGATACCCCCCGAAATATTGCAGGCGCAACAGAACTCATTTTAAAAACCTTGGAAGTGTTTGGTTTGCATTGGGATGGTAGCGTTGTTTATCAGAGTCAATCAACCAAGTATTATGAAGAAGCTTTGCAGCGATTAGAGCTTTCTCAGCTGATTTATGCTTGTCAGTGTAGTCGAAAAAGCCTAGCTACGGATGGGCCTTGTTATTGTGGTGAAAAGAAGCTTGATTTAACGTTACCCCATGCGTATCGCGTAAAAATCACCCCAAAAACTATTGCTTTTATAGACCAGTTGCAAGGTTTGATAAGCGAAAATCGAGTAGATCAGACTGATTTTGTTATCAAACGCAAAGATCAAATCATTGCTTATCAGTTTGCCGTTGTGATGGATGACCATTTGCAAGGTATCACCCATGTGGTGCGAGGATATGATTTGCTCGCTTCAACGTCAAAACAAATTTATTTACAGCAACTATTAGGCTTAACAACACCGCACTATATGCACGTGCCTATCATAATAGACGCTCACGGCTTTAAGTTAAGCAAGCAAACCTTGGCTGAGGGCGTGGACTTAAATAGGCCTGAGCAGCTTCTCTATGAGTTATTAGGCTTATTAAGACAAAACCCAACCATAGCGTTGCGTCATGCTTCGGTACAGGAGCAATTAAGTTGGGGGATTGCACACTGGAATCCACAAGCCTTAAGCGATTGCCAGACGATTACTTGGGCTTAATTCCATGAGCTTAATAATCAGCGTGGTCAACGGACGTTATTTTAGGTACTCATGAATACGGAATCTTTGCAAGACTTAGCAACGCAAATAAAACACTGGGGTCAAGAGCTGGGTTTTCAGCAAGTCGGGATTACGGATGTTGACTTGACCGATGCCGAGCAGCACTTAGAGGCTTGGTTAGCTAAAGGCTATCAGGGTGAAATGACTTATATGCATCGGCATGGTTTAAAACGCAGTCGTCCTGCCTTACTGCAAGCAGGCACGCTACGAGTGATATCAGTCCGCATGGATTATCAGACTGAAGCGGCGGCAACTATGCTGCACATGTTAGAAGAACCTACGGCGGCTTATATCTCTCGATATGCCTTAGGACGTGATTACCATAAGCTTATGCGGCAACGCTTACAGAAATTAATCGATAAGATTCATGCGGCTATCGCGTTATCTAATGTAGATATGCGCGCCTTTGTAGATAGTGCACCCGTTTTAGAAAAAGCCTTAGCAGAAAAGGCGGGCTTAGGCTGGATAGGTAAGCATTCTAATTTAATCAATCGTAAGGCTGGCTCCTGGTTCTTTTTAGGGGAAATCTACACCACCTTACCTTTACCCGTTGATGAGGCTACTACGGCCCACTGTGGGGGCTGTACGGCATGTATTAGTATATGTCCGACTCAAGCTATCGTTGCGCCATATCAGGTCGATGCTAGGCGCTGTGTGTCTTATTTAACCATTGAGTTGCAAGGGGCCATACCTGAAGAGTTTAGAAGTTTAATTGGTAATCGAATTTACGGCTGTGATGATTGTCAGATTATTTGCCCGTGGAATCGCTTTGCCAAGCTAACAGCAGAAGCCGATTTTAACCCGAGACAACAATTAAATACCCAGCAATTAATCGACGTATTTGCTTGGTCAGAAGCTGAGTTTCTTGCAAAAACAGAGGGATCAGCTATTCGGCGCATTGGATATCAACGTTGGTTACGTAATATCGCGGTGGCCTTAGGCAATGCACCCAAGTCTGCAGTCGTAAAAGACGTGTTAACAGCAAAACTAATAGATTGTTCTGACTTAGTGAAAGAACATGTCCTGTGGGCTTTAACTAAGCAGTCATAATGTCGGCACATACTACTTATTTTTGCATCACATTGATAATGGCTTGTATTTCATGAGTGATGGCTAGTGTTTGGTGTTCGATCTTGCTGATGTCTAAAGGGTCACTGGTGATCTTAAAGGAGTCTTCAAGGTCCATAGCTAACTCCGCTAGGGTGTCAATGCCTAATGTTGCCGCCGAGCCTTTAAGGCTATGGGCTACGCGTTTAGCTTTAACAAAATCTTGGGTGTTAAACGCTTTATAAAAATGCGCCATATCATCTTTATGTGTATCGATAAAGATAGTGATTAATTCTAAATATTTTTTAGCATCGCCTTTCAGTAACGCTTGGCAATACTCCATATTGATGCCGGGTATCATGGCCATCCGAATATTTGCTCTGGGTCCCCTTTGAGCTTTAGGTTGTGCCTCATCTGGGTTTATTCGAATATTGGGTAGGGTCCGAGGCAACCATTTATGTAAGGTTTCAAATAATACTTTGGGGTTGATAGGTTTGGCCAGAAAATCGTTCATACCGGCTTTAATACACGCGGCTCTATCATCAGTAAAGGCATTAGCGGTTAAGGCGATAATCGGTTGGGCGGCCCAAGTAGATATATTTCGAATGCGTTTGGTGGCTTCTAGCCCATCCATATTAGGCATTTGAATATCCATTAAGATTAAATCATAAACAAAGAGTTGGGCTTTTTCAACAGCACTGACACCATCCATCGCAACATCAATAATAATGCCGGCATCGAGCAATAGTTCTTTAATGATTTCTCTAATAACAATATTATCTTCAACTAATAGGATATGAGTGCCTTGATGGTGTTGACTTAATAAAAATTCGGCATTTAATTGTTCTAAAGGTAAAGGTAAAGGTAAAGGTAAAGCCTTATCGCTGTCTACGGGAAAATTACGCGCCAGGCGAGCCGTAAACCAAAAAGTAGAGCCAACGCCTACCTTACTTGATACCCCCACTTCTCCAGTCATTAGTTCGGCTAGGCTCTTGGTGATAGCCAAACCTAAGCCAGAATTACCTAGGTTATCGTCACTGGGAGTATTACCTTGCACAAAGGGTTGAAAAAGTCTGTCGATGCAATCATTGGCAATGCCTATGCCACTATCACTGACCTCAAAGCGCACTAACAATTGATTATTTTGGTCGTCAATTAACACAGTTTTAATATTAATAGTGCCTTTTTGGGTAAACTTAACGGCATTACTGGCCAGATTAAGCAATGCTTGGCGTAATCGTGTGGCATCACCTAATAAACACTCGGGCACATGGCCTTGATCAATTACTATCTTTAAGCCCTTGTTATCAGCAACTTGTTTGATAATAAGGTTCACGCTTTCAAGAATATCTGAGAGCTGAAAAGCACCAACGTCCAGTTGCATTTTTCCTGCTTCAATTTTAGACATATCGAGGATGTCATTAATAATAGATAGTAAATGTTGAGCAGACACATCTATTTGGGCCAGTTTATTCGCTTGATCTTGATTAAAGCTACTGCGTTTTAAGAGATGCGTTAAGCCAATAATAGCCGCCATAGGGGTGCGGATTTCGTGGCTCATTTTGGCTAGAAATTGGCTTTTAGCTTGATTAGCGGCTTCTGCTTGTTCTTTTACCTGCAGCAGTTCAATTGTTCTGACTTCAACCATTTTATTAATGTTTTTATAATAAACGTCCAAGTCAAATTGCATGGCTTTGCGTTTAGAAATGTCACTAATAGCCAGATAGAACAATGACTGATTACTGTTTGACTCAACCCGGGTTTGATTTAGGGCTACCCAAATGGGCTGCCCACTTGCTTGGATCATTCTGAGTTCACAAGAGTTTGGCGCATTAACTTGATGCAGGTTTCGGCTATGCAGGTAATAAATGTCTTGGTCATCTGGATGGATAAAGTCGGTGAGCTTTTGACCCACTAAATATTGTCCCAGTCGATCTAATAATTGGTTGGTATATAGATTATTTTCTATAATAATATCGGAAGCATTTAAGGTGCAATAGCCGGCAGGTGCGCGATCATAGAGTTCTTTATAACGGAGTTTTGCTACTTTTAAGTTATTTTGGGAATGCAGTAACTCTTCATTTTGGAGTTCCAGTTCAATTTGATGCACTTGTAATTGGTGCATGATTTCCATGTTGGTGCAACTTGGAAACCCTTTAGAGGCATCTAAAATCTCGGTAATTGAGACTTTACATAGCGCTTCTGCCTTAAGTTGTAAGGCATGGGCAGATTCTTTTAAGGCTTTGCTATCAAGCGTGGTTTTACGCATGATTTAGCTCGGCTTGCAAATGCGCTACCGTGGCGCGTAAGTCCACGATTTCGGTAATATCAGTAAAGGTAATGACTACGCCTTCAATAATGTTATTGAGGGTGCGATAGGGTTGTATTTGCATCCTAAGCCACTTGTTTTGCAGGGTACATATTTCAATTGATTTAACAATTAAGGTATCTAAAACGCTATTAATGTCGGTTATTAAATGTTGGTAATTAACTAAATTGAGGGCTAAATGGCTAACAGGGCGACCAATATCACTGGGAATTAAGTTCATCACTTCGCAGGCTGTGGGTGTAAAGCGTAAGATACACAAGTCTTTATCCAGAAAGATGGTGGCAATGCCTGTACCCGCCAAAAGATTGTTCATGTCGTTATTAGCTTTAGATAAATCACTGATTCGACTTTGTAATTCGGCGTTAACTATATTGAGTTCTTCGTTAATACATTGCGCCTCTTCTTTTGACGTTTCAAGCTCTTCATTGGTGGATTGTAGTTCCTCATTCACGGAATGCATTTCTTCGATTGAACAGCGTAGTTCTTCATTAGTGATTTCTAATTCTTCTTGTACCGCTTGCGTGTAATCGTTCTTTAGTTTTAATTCCTGCTCTAATGTACTGATACGCGCATCGATTTCATGGTTATCGTTCAGCAGTTGTTCAGGGCTAATGATAGCGGGTGGTAATGTTGGTTTTGGAATATCTGTTGGGGACATCGTCTTATAATCACTGAGTTGCGGAATTAAGCTGTGGAGTTTATGACTACTTGGGGTAGGAATTAAGTAGTCTCCGAAATATTTTAATGGATATTTCTTGGGTATTTTTTTACTTTGATAGACTTTAATGAAGCGATTAAGTGTGTCAAATAAATACTCAAATTCACCAATACTTTCAGAACTACCCAAAAATAGTATGCCGCCTGGATTTAACGCATAATGAAACAGCGGTATTAAGCGCTTTTGCAATTCCAGAGTCATATAGATCAGTAAATTACGGCAGCTAATCAGATCAAGTTTAGAGAAAGGCGGGTCTTTAATGACACTGTGTTCAGAAAATATCACATGATCACGTAAGTTTTTGTTGATCCGATAGCCATAATTATCGGGGTCTACACTAAAAAACTGCTGGAGTCTTTCCTCGGTTAGATCATAACTGATATTAGCTGGATAGATACCCGTACGGGCTTTAGTCAGCGCTATAGGGTTAATATCCGTAGCAAAAATCTGAATTTTATGACTTTGTTTATGCGTATCTAGGTATTCTTGGCACAGTATCGCGATAGAATAGGCTTCTTCACCTGTTGAACAAGCCGGCACCCAAATGCGTAGTGCTTCTCCTGAGGCTTTATTTTGAAAAAGGCTAGGAATAATGTCCTGCTCTAGGGCATTAAAGGCATCAGTATCTCTAAAAAAGTGCGTAACACCAATGAGTAAATCATTAAACAACGCTCTTAGCTCTTCAGAGTTCTGCTGTAGAAAATGAATATAATGCGCAATACTGTCGATTGCTTGCATGGACATACGCCGTTCTATGCGCCGATAGATCGTGTTGGGTTTATACAGCGAAAAATCATGTTGGGTTTCAGTGCGTAATAATTTGATAATCTGTTTTAAAGCAGCCGCAGAGTTTAGTTCTGTGCGGGGGGTGGGGGTAAAATATTGTTGGGCGAGGTGTTCGGCCACCTTAAC
>CAIQNQ010000060.1 GCA_903873165.1 uncultured Methylococcaceae bacterium
GCTAATCATCCCGTGCAAGAGATTGCGACGGGTCGCGTTATGATCAGTAGTCAAAATCATGGTTTTGCGGTGAATGAAGCTAGTTTGCCATCCAATTTGATTGCGACTTATCGGTCTTTATTCGATGGTAGTTTGCAGGGGATAAAGCGTACTGATTGTCCCGCTATGAGCTTTCAAGGGCATCCAGAAGCCAGCCCTGGTCCGCATGATGTGGAAGCCTTATTTGATGAATTCATTGCTTTGATGAATCAAGCTGTCTAACCATTACTACACAAAATAAATCATAAAATGCCAAAAAGAACCGACATAAAATCGATTTTATTATTAGGTGCTGGTCCAATCGTTATTGGTCAGGCCTGCGAGTTTGATTACTCAGGAACTCAAGCGTGTAAAGCACTAAGAGAAGAAGGTTATCGAGTTATTTTAGTTAACTCTAACCCTGCAACCATTATGACTGACCCCGATATGGCGGATGCTATTTATATTGAGCCTATCGATTGGAAAACCGTAGAAAAAATTATTGCAAAAGAACGTCCAGATGCTGTTTTGCCTACTATGGGGGGTCAAACCGCTTTAAATTGTGCATTGGATTTAGATGCGCATGGCGTGTTGGCTAAATATAACGTGGAAATGATTGGTGCTACCAAAAAAGCTATTAATATGGCAGAAGATCGCCAGTTGTTTAATGATGCTATGGCGCGTATTGGTTTTGAAGTGGCAAAATCAAAAACTGCACACTCTATGGAAGAAGCGTTAGCGGCTCAAAAAGAAGTGGGTTATCCAACGGTGATTCGTCCTTCTTTTACGATGGGCGGCAGTGGTGGTGGCATCGCTTACAACAAAGAAGAATTTATTGAAATCTGTGAGCGTGGTTTATATTTATCACCCACCAATGAATTATTGATTGAAGAGTCAGTATTGGGTTGGAAAGAATACGAAATGGAAGTGGTGCGTGATACGAATGATAATTGTATTATCGTTTGTTCAATTGAAAACTTCGATCCAATGGGTGTGCATACTGGCGATTCGATTACCGTTGCGCCTGCACAAACTTTAACAGATAAAGAGTATCAGATTTTACGTAATGTATCCTTAGCGGTATTACGTGAAATTGGTGTCAATACGGGTGGTTCAAATGTTCAGGTAGCGATTAATCCGGCTGATGGTCGCATGATTGTTATTGAAATGAATCCGCGCGTGTCGCGTTCTTCTGCATTAGCGTCTAAAGCAACTGGTTTTCCTATTGCTAAAGTGGCGGCTAAATTGGCAGTTGGCTATACTTTGGATGAGCTTAAGAATGAAATTACCGGCGGTGCAACCCCCGCTTCATTTGAGCCATCAATTGATTATGTCGTCACAAAAGTACCTCGTTTTACTTTTGAAAAATTCCCTCAAGCCGATGATCGTTTAACGACTCAGATGAAATCGGTAGGTGAGGTAATGGCTATTGGCAGGAATTTCCAAGAGTCGTTACAAAAAGCCTTACGAGGTTTAGAAATTGGCATCAGTGGTTTAGATGAAATCATCGATTTAAATGCTGATGATGCTAAAGAAAAGATGCAAAGAGAAATGCGTCATCCCGGCCCCGATCGTTTATTGTATGTAGCAGATGCGTTTAGAAGTGGCATGAGTCTGCCTGAAGTACATGACGTTTGTAAAATTGATCCGTGGTTTTTAGCGCAAATAGAAGATTTAATTATTACAGAACAGTCATTAGCGACAAAAACCTTATCTACGTTAAAAGACGGTGAGTTATACCGCTTAAAGCGTAAAGGCTTTTCAGATAGCCGTATCGCTAAATTATTGGATGCTTCAGAAATTGAAGTGCGTAACGTAAGGCACAAGCAAAATATTCGTCCTGTTTATAAGCGTATTGATTCGTGTGCGGCGGAATTTTCTTCTGATACAGCCTATTTATATTCTACTTATGATGAAGAATGTGAAGCGCGCGTTTCTGATAAAGAAAAAATCATTATTTTAGGTGGTGGCCCTAATAGAATCGGTCAAGGGATTGAGTTTGATTATTGTTGTGTACATGCGGCGTTAGCCCTGCGTGAAGATGGCTATGAAACCATCATGATCAACTGTAATCCTGAAACAGTTTCTACTGATTTTGATACCTCAGATCGGTTGTATTTTGAATCTTTAACGTTAGAAGATGTTTTAGAAATCGTGCATCTTGAAAAACCTAAAGGCGTTATCGTTCAATACGGTGGGCAAACCCCTTTAAAATTAGCCCGAGCCTTAGAAGCAGCGGGTGTACCTATTATTGGTACGTCACCTGATTCAATTGATCTTGCCGAAGACAGAGAGCGTTTCCAAAAGTTATTAGAAAGATTAGGTTTAAAGCAACCGCCAAATGGTACTGCACGTTCTGTTGAACAAGCTATTATTGCGGCTAAAGAGTTAGGTTATCCTTTGGTAGTAAGGCCATCTTATGTATTGGGTGGTCGTGGTATGGAAATCGTCTTTAATGAAGAAGGTTTGCAACGCTACATGAAAGAGGCTGTCAGCGTCTCTAATGATGCCCCTGTGTTGTTAGATCGCTTTTTAGACGATGCTGTAGAAATGGATGTAGATGCTATTTATGACGGTGAACGCATATTAATCGGTGGCTTGATGGAGCATATTGAGCAAGCGGGTGTGCATTCGGGTGACTCGGCTTGTTCATTACCTCCTTATGATTTAGCGCCAGCATTGCAAGACAAATTGCGTGAACAGGTTGCAAAAATGGCGGAGGCATTGGGTGTAAGAGGCCTAATGAATACTCAGTTTGCGATTCAGGGTGAAGAAATCTATGTATTAGAAGTTAATCCAAGAGCATCACGAACAGCGCCTTTTGTTTCAAAAGCAACAGGTTATCCTTTAGCAAAAATTGCAGCTCGAGTGATGGCAGGGAAAACTTTAGCCGAGCAAGGTATAACTGAAGAGCGTATTCCTAATTATTATTCTGTTAAAGAAGCGGTATTTCCGTTTGTTAAATTCCCGGGTGTTGATCCATTGTTAGGCCCAGAAATGAAGTCTACGGGTGAAGTTATGGGGGTAGGGAAAACATTCGGTGAGGCTTTTGCTAAAGCTCAGCGTGCAGCTGGTGTAAGTTTAAATGAAAGTGGCAAGGTTTTAATTAGTATTCGTGATCAGGACAAAGCTAAAGCACCTGATATCGCTAGAATGTTAGTGAATAAACAGTATGAGATAGTGGCGACTGGTGGTACGGCTAGATTCCTTAAAGAGGCTGGTATTCCATGTGAGGTTGTCTATAAAGTGAACGAAGGCCGACCTAACACCGTTGATATGATTAAGAATGA
>CAIQNQ010000061.1 GCA_903873165.1 uncultured Methylococcaceae bacterium
CCCCAGCGGTCCAACTTTGACTACGCTCTGCCAGCGCAGCCGCTTCTTCTTCTAAAGCAGACAACCAAGTTACATCGGGATATTTTTCTAGCGTTAAGTCAATTAATTTCGATAAGCTTAAACCATTATCAACAACCATTGTGTCATGATGATCAACTTTAGGAAAATTGCTCTCATGGGCAGAAACCGGTGCATCGCTACTCGCCAAATTAGGCAAAAGCGTCAACAGCACAACCAAACTGATACGCGGTATCGGAAGACTTAACAAAAATTGTTTTTTAGGGATATTCAAATAATACATAACAAATACTCTATGAAAGCGCACATTTAAAGAAAAAATACCGACAACATTAATTACTTATATGATTTGTAATTACCCACACAAGCGCCAGAAAAATAAAACTCAACGGGTATTAGATTTTCTCTACACTTGAATTTATGCAAAGACTTATCCAAGAATTGGTTTAAAAAAACCTATAGACGCGGTTATTTAAACCTTAAAATCATTATTGATCATAATAAAAACCATACCATTACAGTTAATACCATGAAAAACTTATATATTTAAAAAATGGCACAAAAATGGCTTAGTATTAAGTTACATTATAATACTATCACACCAATCATTTAGTGGAATTATTATCAAGTTAACCCTGATAAAACACCTAATTACCTTACTAACTATTGTTTGAATTAATGTTACATGAATTATTTAAAATAACAGCAAGAAATTGTTTATTGAGCCTGCTTTTATTCAGTGTTCAATGTGAAGCACAAGTCATTTCACTTGATGAAGTTGTTTCACTCTTCTATCAACGAAATCTGGATTTACTGGCTGCTCGGTATAATGTCGATCAAGCCCTTGCCGAAGCTATTGTTGCGTCAGCTATTCCCAATCCAAATGTCAGCTTTCAAATTGGCGAACTCAATGGTTCAAACCTTAATAAAGGTGCAACCGCTACTGGATGTAATCACAACGCTAATATTTCTTGTGGCCCTTCTGAATATTACACGTTTAATCAATTAATAGAGGTCGCTGGAAAACGCGGCTTACGCGAACAAAGCAGTCAATTCGCCAGTCAAGCAGCTGAAGCTGACTTTCGTGACGCCGTACGTATTTTCACGAATGTAATAAGAAACTCTTATTATCAACTGCTACAAGCACAAAAATACTTAGAACTCACCCAAGAAATTGTTGAACATTATAAGACCATCACTAAGGCAAATAGCCTGCGTTTAAGCAGTGGCGATATAGCTGAGTCAGATTTTCTTAGAGTCAAAATGGAAGCTATGAAAGCTGAAGCAGATCTTGATAATGCCCAAACCGCAGTTAGTTTGGCTCAAGCTGATTTAGCAGTCGTATTACGTTGGCCCGCGCAAAGTTTACAATTTGAAGCCAAAGAAGAATGGCCTGTTATTAAGGCTGTTAATCCAACACAGAACAGAGACGAGTTAATCGATCTTGCATTAAAGCAGCGCCCAGATTTACAAGCTGACAAATTAAGGGCTGATCAAGCCAACAAAGAACTCGAATTAGCACAGCGTTTAAAATATCCGGATGTCACAGTAACTGCAGGTTATGCCAAAGACCCTAGTAACAATGCTCTTAACTCTGGATTTGTCGGGTTTAGCGTACCTTTACCCGTTTTTTACCAGTACAAAGGCGAAACTGATAAAGCCCAAGTCAATCTAAACCAAAATCAACTGATTACAGAACAAACTGAACTCGCTATACGTAACGATGTTATTAGCGCATTAGCAACCTGGAAAAGTGCCGACAAAATTGTCCAGCGCTTTAAAGACGGTCTACTAAGTGATGCTCTGACAGTCAGAAAAAGCGCTGAATTAGCCTATAGTAAAGGGGCGACCAGTGTCTTAGATTTTATTGAAGCGCAACGAAGTTACAAAAATGTAATGCATGATTATTATGCTGCTGAAATTAATCGAGCCAATGCCTACTTTGATTTAGAAAAGTCCTTAGGGATTGAACCCACCGCAAAGTGAACATAGATAAAATGATGTCTCCAAATAAACTTATATACTGCTTAATATTAACCACAGTACTGATCTCTGCCTGCTCTGATAAGTCAGATAAGCCAGCAGTCGCTGAAGCGCCCCAACAAATTCCTGGTGAAGTACATCTAGCCCCCAACTCGCCCAAAAAATCTTACATTAAGACCGCCAAGCTTAATTTAACAACTCATCCACTCATGGAACCTTTAACCGGAAAAATCACTTACAACGAAAGTGTTACCTCTCGCATCAGTTCCCCAGTTGCTGGACGGGTTATAGTTAATCCTATTGCCTTAGGATCGATCATTTCAGCAGGTACTAATCTACTTGAACTCGATAGCCCAGATGTAGCCGATGCAGAAGCAAACTTCGCCAAAGCTCAAGCTGATTTAATCTTAGCCAACAAAAACACGATTCGCCAGCAGGAATTATTTGCGGGGAAAGCCACTTCCCAAAAAGAATTAGAACGCGCTCAAGATGACTTTAATGCCGCCAGCAGTGAGGTACAAAGAGCCAAAGATCGCTTGAAAAATTTACACATTGATTCAAATCAAAACGATGGACATTTTAAGTTACGTGCACCCATAGCTGGTGTGGTGGTTGAAAAAGACGTCAACCTCGGCCTTGAAGTCCGACCCGACCGAGATACACCCTTATTTGTCATTTCTGATACTAAAAGCTTAACCCTACTCATGGCGCTATTTGAAGTTAATCTAAGCAAAATCAAATTGGGTCAAAAACTTTCCGTTTCTGTACCCGCTTATCCAAATCAAACTTTTACGGCGACGGTTACTTATATCAGTCAAGTATTAGATGAAAAAACTCGTTCTATCCAAGTGCGTTGTGATTTACCCAACCCAGACAAGCTATTATTACCCGGCATGTACGCCACTATTAATGTGGAGAGTGAACCTAACGACAAAGCCATCATTATTCCATTAACAGCGGTTTTTACAGAGGGTGACGCTGATTATGTCTTTATTGCTTTAGATGAAAACAACTTTAAACAACAAAAAGTTGAAATAGCTTTACGCCTAAAAGATAAAGCGGTCATTAGTGGCGGGTTATCTGAAAATGAACTCTTGGTAACCGACGGCGCATTAACCTTGCGCTCTGAAGAAGAAGTAGAAACAAGTAGCGACAAACGTTAGTACCTCATAGAGAATTTTATAATGATTGAACACCTCATTGCTTTTTGTCTACAACAGCGCCTCATGGTTATTGGGGCGACATTGGCGATTGCCATTTCTGGCATCATTGCATTTGAAAAACTTCCCGTACAAGCCTTCCCTGATGTACAAAATGTTTTCGTACAAGTGGTTACTCAGTACCCAGGCCAAGCACCTGAAGAAGTTGAAAAACTCATTTCGTTACCGATTGAACGGGTCATGAATGGCTTGCCGCACTTGATGAGTATGCGTTCTGTTTCTATCTTTGGTCTTTCTGTTGTCACGCTTACTTTTGATGATGATGCCGAAGACTACTTCTCCAGGCAACAAGTCCTAGAACGTATTCAAAATGCCGACATTCCCGACAACGCTAAACCGCAATTAGGCCCACTATCCACTGGTGTAGGGGAAATCTTACGCTATGTCGTTGATGCAAAAAACTTACCACTTGTTGAGCAACGTGCACTGCAAGATTGGGTCATTGAACCCAAAATCCGTGCTGTGCAAGGTGTTGCAGATGTAGTTTCTTACGGGGGGGGGGTTAAAGAATATAAAGTAGCCGCAAAGCCTGATCAGCTCAAAAACTATAATATCGATTTAAAGCAAGTCTTTGATGCCATCGCTGCAAATAATAGCAATACTGGTGGTGGTTACATTGGTTATGGAGACGAAGCCCTGGTCGTCAGAGGTATTGGCTTGTTAAAGTCGGCCGATGAAATTGGTGAAATAGTAGTAGACACCAATGAAGGCGTACCCATTCGGATTAAAGATGTTGCTGATATATCTGTAGGCCCTCAGCCTCGCACAGGCATTGTCGCTAAAAATCAACAAAACGATATCGTAGAGGGGATCGTTTTACTCATAAAAGGTAGAGATGCTGTTAATGTACTAGGCGGGGTTAAAGAGAAGATTCAAGAACTCAATGAGTTCGGCTTACCGCCCGGTGTAAAAATCACTCCTATTTATGATAGAACCGAATTAGTAGAACACACTGTGCATACCGTTGAGCATAATATGCTTGAAGGGGCTGCACTCATCATGATCATTCTCCTCGTCTTTCTGCGCCGTTTTATGGCTGCATTCTTAGTCACCTTAATTATTCCACTGTCATTATTATTTGCATTTATTTTGGTTGACCTTGGCGGAATTTCGGCAAACTTAATCTCTTTAGGCGCTATTGATTTCGGTATTATTGTGGATAGTGCGGTAGTGTTAGTTGAAGCCGTCATGGTGCAAGTCACCCTCGATTTACATAAAAATGTAGATATTAGGCATTTACGTCAAACGCTATTAGTGACTGCTACAGAAATGGGCCGCCCTATCTTATTTTCCAAGGCGATCATCATCATTGCTTTTTTACCCATATTTACCTTTCAAAGAGTGGAAGCCAAGATATTCTCCCCGATGGCGTATACCTTGAGCTTTGCACTAGTTGCCTCAATGCTGTTCAGTCTCACTTTTGTGCCAGCCATGCTCACCTATTTATTAGGCCCAAGAATGTCTGAGAGCCATAACCCCTTAGTTGATGCAATGGAAAAACATTATCGGCGGGTAATTGAATGGGTACTTAAACATGCACGCACGGTCTTTACAACGGCAGTGATCACCTTAATCTTAAGCTTTATGTCCGTTCGATTTATCGGCACAGAATTTATGCCTAAATTGGATGAAGGTAATATCTGGCTAACCATTACCTTACCAACGCCAGTCTCTCTAACAACAGCTAAAGAAGTTGAACAACAGGTTAGAGAAAAATTAGAAACGTTTACCGAAGCCAAAATGGTTTTAACTCAATTGGGTCGTCCAGAAGATGGCACGGATCCGAAAGGTTTTAATAATCTTGAAGTCCTCATTGACTTAAACCCTAAAGATACGTGGCGTTATCAGAAAAAAGACGAGCTTATCCAAGCGATGGATAAAGAACTCGCCATTTTTCCAGGCATACTGACTAACTTCTCACAGGTTATTCAAGACAACGTTGAAGAAGCTATCTCAGGGGTAAAAGGTGAGATTGCTATCAAGATATTTGGCAGTGACCTTAAAACGCTCCAAGACCGCGCCGATCAAATCACCCATATTTTAGCGTCTATTCAAGGTGCAACCGATGTAGCAGCAGAACAGCAAGCTGGACTCGCCCAAGTCATGATTGATATTGATCGAGTAAAAGTCTCCCGCTATGGGATTAATATCGCTGATGTAGAAAAAGTGATCGAAATAGGTATGGGCGGTAAATCCGCCTCGCAATTTTTAGAAGGTGAAAGACGCTTTGATATCACTTTACGCTACGAAGAGAATGCCCGCAATTCAGTGGCAGGCATAGAAAATCTAACCGTACAAAGTCCCAATGGCGCTCGTATCCCGCTTGCAGAACTGGCAACCATTAAGATTAATCAAGGTGCTTCTCGTATCAGTAGAGAAGATAATATGCGCAGAATTGCCATTAAATGTAACTTAATCAATCGGGATCAAGGCAGTTTTGTCGCAGAAGCGCAGCAGAAAGTCCGGGCACAAGTTGATTTACCCCCGGGCTATCATGTGGTTTGGAGTGGTCAATTTGAAAATCAACAAAGGGCCATGAAACGCTTAGCCGTTATCGTCCCAATCAGCATAGGATTAATTTTTATCCTGTTATTCTGGGCGTTCATGTCCATCAAAAATGCCTTACTCATTTTAATGAATGTGCCATTTGCGATGATTGGTGGTATTCTAATTTTGTTAGCAACGGGTATTAATCTTAGTGTTTCTGCCGCGGTTGGCTTTATTGCCTTATTTGGCATTGCAGTTCAGAATGGCGTGATCTTAGTGACGCAATTAAATAAACTACGCCGAGAAGGCCAGTCTTTACATGATGCTATTGTGAATGGCTCAGTGAGTCGTCTACGACCCGTGGTCATGACTGCGCTGATGGCGATGTTAGGGCTTTTCCCTGCGGCCTTATCGACCAGTGTTGGCTCTGAAACAGCCAAACCCTTTGCTGTTGTTATCATTGGTGGCTTATTAACAGCCACGCTGTTAACATTAACCCTATTACCCGCACTGTATCGATATTTTGCTGAGCCGGACGAACTTTAAACGTAACCATGAAAGAAATACGCGCTTTTATACAGCCACATAAACTAAATCATGTCACGATGGCATTATTGGAAATCCCAAACTTTCCTGGGATGTCAGTGATAGATTGTGAGGGGTTCGGCCGAGAACGTACGCAACATATTCAAGATTACAAACCCTTTCTACATAAAAAACGCATTGAAATCTTCGCTCCAGAGTATTTAGTTGAAACTATATTTCAAACCATTATGCGTACAGCCTATAGTGGTCAACACGGCGATGGCAAAGTCTATATCATGAATATGCTAGAAGGCGGTAGGGTTAGTACTGGAGAACGCAGCCCTGATTTAGGTTAATAATCAGCTATCTAAAGCCTCAAGTACTGGTGTGTAATTTAAGTTAAAGGCTTCTGCGACAGCTGGATAGGTGATCAAACCTTTATAACTATTTAGTCCATATTGCAAAGCTGTGCTTTTACGCACCGCTTCTAACCCGGCATCAGCAAGTTGCAAAGCATAAAAGGTGGTTTGATTATTCAAAGCAAAAGTGCTGGTTCTTGGCACTGCTCCCGGCATATTGGCTACACAATAATGCACAACCCCATCAATTTCATAAGTAGGATTGCTGTGAGTCGTTGCTTTAGTCGTTTCGATACAACCACCTTGATCAACCGCTACATCAACAATGACCGCACCCTTAAGCATATTAGGTAACATATCCCTAGTGACTAGCCACGGCGCTCGACCACCCGGAATTAAAACAGCTCCCACCACCAAATCAGCCTGATAAACCAGTTCTTCAATCGTATGTTGATCACTAATACGGGTTTGTAATTGACCACGATAAATATCATCTAAAGACTTTAAACGCTCATGACTAATATCTAATACCGTCACTTGTGCGCCCATGCCCACGGCAACTCTAGCGGCATTAGAACCTACAATGCCCGCACCCAAAATAACCACGTTCGCTGGCGCAACACCTGGGACACCACCCATTAATACACCCCGCCCCCCATGAGATTTTTGTAAATACGTAGCGCCCACTTGAGTCGCCATACGTCCAGCCACTTCACTCATCGGTGTTAATAAAGGTAACTGACCTGATGCCGTTTGCACAGTTTCGTAAGCGATTGCTGTGGTGCCACTAGCTATTAAAGCATCAGTTAAAGGGTTATCGGAGGCCAAATGCAGATAGGTAAACAACAACAAATCCGCACGTAAATAATGATATTCTGCTGAGATAGGTTCTTTTACTTTAACCACCATCTGTGCCGACCAAGCTTCTTCAGCACTAGACACAATTTCAGCGCCTGCGGCAACATACTCTGCATCAGAAATAGCACTTCCCAATCCGGCATCCTGTTGTACAAAAACCTGATGCCCTCTGTTGGTCAATGCTTTTACCGCAGCGGGTGTTAAACCCACGCGATATTCGTTATCTTTAATCTCTTTAGGTAGTCCAATACGCATTTGTAACCTCTATGATGACTAAAAATTCTTATTAATGCCGCCCTCCTACTGCATATTGACTGGCATTTGAATCTTCAGAATGATCGAATGAACTTTGATTATAGTAATCTCCATCAACCAAATCAAACCCTGAATTTCTAGCCAGAGCAGCAAATTTTTTATCTTCAATATGCTCTAAGATACTTTTAGCACCTAATGACGCTATCTTAGCGTTACACTGACTCAACTGTTCGAACAACTCGTCCCCATGTAATCGTCCTAAAAGGTTCCGAGCCGATTGAATCACATATTGCGGCCCTATTTGTTCAATTAAACTAAAAGTCTGTACATTCCTGACAATATAATCAAATTTTAGGGCTATTTGGTAACCTCTACGGCGATAGTTTTCCAATCCTGCCGCTAAATCCTGATAATAAGGCGCATATTGACTATTAAGCGTTAACACAATAGCCACATTTTTTGTTTCTAACCCACATTGCCTAATTACTTCTTCAAAATAAGCGCCGTGGTCTTGTTTAACGCCCAATATATGCCGAGGATCAACATCGAGGAATAACACCCCTTCCAAATGCACTATCGTTAGATAATTAAGCATGTGTACCGTGCGAGATAAACGATCAAAATTGATAATCGACTCCGCCTCTCCCTCTGAATTAATATCAGAAACGAGGGGTTTAAGTTCATTAACATATAAGTGCGGCACTTTATTAGTTTCCACATTCATATGTGCAGCATGACCGACAATAACACTCGGTGTTAAGGTAGTTCTAATTGGCTTAAGCACACTATCGACACGGACAGGCCCAAATATCCCACTGACTTTTCCGTCCTCAAGGATAAAAGGTCTAACACTTGATCGATGTTCACTGCCTAATCGATCATTAAAATATTCAACTAAATATTGCAATGGCATAAATAACTGGCCTCACTGGTAAAAAAAAGCGGACATAAAGTCCGCTATAGAAACATCCCTGATGGTAGGAGACGACACTTAAAAATAATCCTTTATTAGTAAGTTAAACAAAATAGGATTCTTGTACTATGCACCTCATGAATACATAGTCATAAACCAACATAGGCGAGTAGCTTAAATGAATAAACTAACCAAATAAAGTGATATAAAAAGATATTTATTTCTCATTTAACGATATAGATCTCTTTATTGCATAATATATTGGTGTTTCGGGCACTGACTAAGTAGCGCAACAGCCTCACTTTAATATACAATCTGATAGCACTTAGAAATTGGACGATTAATGTTTAAAAAGCGCTTTATCAATCAATTAATTAACAGTTTTTTTGATCTATCACCTATCCTCGCTGTGGTGATTATTTTCCAAGTGCTTATTATTCAACAATCAATACCTGATGTTGGGCATTTTTTGCTCGGTATATTGTTTGTATTAGTAGGACTCAGTTTATTTATACAAGGCTTAGAACTCAGTCTTTTTCCACTGGGTGAATCCATGGCTTATGGTTTTGCCAGAAAGGGTAGTTTATTCTGGCTACTTGCTTTTGCCTTCTGCTTGGGATTTGGCGCTGCAGTTGCCGAACCGGCCTTAATAAACTTAGCTGAACAAGCCGCCGAACTCGCCATCAAAAAGGCCTCAATCACTGATTCAGCATCTGCTAAAAATAATTATGTACTCGGTTTTCGGATCACCGTGGCGGTGTCATCGGGGGTTGCCATTTTGATTGGGGTACTCAGAATTATCCGAGGCTGGCCTGCTTACTATCCGGTATTTTATGCCTATATTGGCATCGCATTAATAACACCTTTCTGTCATAAAGATATGTTATCAATTGCTTATGACTCTGGCAGTATTGCCACTTCGACACTGACCGTACCGCTGGTAACAGCCTTAGGCGTGGGTCTCGCCACCGCAATCAAAGGTAGAAATCCAATGACCGATGGCTTTGGCTTAGTGGTTTTTGCCTCACTAACGCCTATCATTGCAGTTATGCTGTACGGGCTCGCTATATGATAGATTGGTTAATTCAATTTCTAATACGGTTCTTAGAAACGGCAAGAGATTTTCTGCCCATTTTTCTTGTGCTGATTGGGTTCCAATTATTCGTTATTAGAAAGCCGCTCAGTCATCCCCAAAAAACCTTTTCTGGATTTATATTCCTGCTATTAGGCGTCACTATCTTTCTCGAAGGCTTAGACTTAGCCTTGTTCCCCATAGGAAAACTAATGGCTTCCCAACTAACCACCGCTGAATTCTTAGGCATCGACCCCTTAGATAAAACCGTTAACTGGAAAACTTACGGATGGGTTTATGTTTTCTCTGCTTGCTTAGGCTTTGCCGTCGCGTTAGCGGAACCCTCTTTACTGGCCATCGCCAACAAAGCCGAACAAATATCCGGTGGCACTATTCGAGCTTGGGGTTTAAGAATTGCCGTAGGCATAGGACTTGGTTTTGGTTTAGCCCTGGGGACATTTAGAATTGTTACGGGAACTGAACTGTATTTGTATGTTATTTCAGGCTTTGCTATCGCCACACTACAGACCCTATTTACGCCTAAATCCATTTTAGGCATCGCTTTTGACTCTGGCTCCGTCACCACCACCATGGTCACAGTGCCTTTAGTCACTGCACTCGGTATCGGTTTAGCCCAAGCCATTCCGGGTCGAGATCCACTCTCTGATGGCTTTGGTTTACTCGCCTTAGCCAGTTTATATCCTATTATTGCGGTTTTAAGTTATGCCCAAATTGCGCAATACTTAAATAAGCACTCTGTTTCATCAAAACCCTGAGGTCAACCATGCATTTCAAATTAATCATAGCTTTTGTAGAGGATGATAAAACTGATGTGGTACTAGATGCCGCACGCGATAGTGGCGCAAAAGGCGCAACAGTTATCAATCATGCTAGAGGTGAAGGCTTAAAACAATCAAAAACCTTTTTTGGTTTAACACTAGAATCCCCCAGAGACGTATTAATGTTTTTAGTTGAAGAACATCTCAGTCGGCATATTTTAGAAAAAATTGCCAAAGTAGCCCAATTTGATAACCAACCCGGCACCGGTATTGCCTTTCAAATTGATGTCGAAGATGCCATCGGCGTGATGCGCCAGGTAGAAGAACTAACCCATGAGATAGAGGACAAATTATGACCATTAATAACACGCCCATTCGCGTCAAGGATGTGATGAAAACAGATTTTGGTACGATTGACGGCATCGCCACCGTTGCTGATGCCTTAAGGAAAATGAAACACCTAAAAACTGCCGTACTCATAGTCAACAAACGGCATGAAAATGATGAATATGGCATGGTGACCTCGGGCGATATTGCTCGACATGTGCTTGCTCGTGATCGTGCGCCTGATCGAGTCAATGTCTACGAAATTATGAATAAGCCTGTTATTACGGTACACCCTGACATGGATATCCGCTATTGCTCTCGGCTTTTTGCCAATTATAATTTAGTTAGAGCACCCGTCATTGAGAATAATCTAGTGATAGGCATGGTGAGTCCAAACTCCTTAGTACTGGATGGAATGTATAAAACCTTTCAATAAATAGCATAGAACGCAAAATAGCAGTACAATTTGCACCAGCAGAGTATAGCTATTGAACGAGAGGATGTCCCGGTTATCAATGTTGTAGTTCTGTGTTAACCGTATGTATTTTTTTTAGGAGTTTTTTAAAATGGCAACAGGCACTGTAAAGTGGTTCAACAACACTAAAGGTTTTGGTTTTATCGCACCGGCTGATGGCGGCGAAGATGTATTCGTACACCACTCGGTTATTCAAGGAGAAGGCTTTAAAACGTTAACTGAAGGCCAAACCGTGACTTTTGACATTGAATCTGGACCAAAAGGCTTAACTGCTGTTAATGTTTATCCAAAATAATAATTAAAATCAGATTTAATAAAAAAGCTCTTGTCACCTGACAAGAGCTTTTTTTATGTCAGAAATAAATGTGCTCAGGTAAACTTATTTTAAAGGTCGACCCTTGGCATCTTTATTAATATGACCAGAAAACAATAATATCGACTCGATAAATCCCCACAACACCCCATACCCCTGAGTAACTGCAGTAAAAGCAATTTGGGCAAAACCCATTTTATAATAACCTAAATAAAATCGGTGCGCACCGGCAAATCCCAGAAAAAACCCGAGTGCTGCCGCAATATATTTAGACTTAACTGCCTTGGGCGTTGCAAGAATGATACCTAATAAATTAATCGCTTTTGCTGCACCCGCTTCATCCACTGTAAAATCAACCTCATCACCTTCATCTGGAGCCACTTGTGGCACCCAATCATCAATATGAAACGGATAAGAAGCTTCTAAGGCTGCATCAGTGCTTTTTATCACACCTGTTTGACTTTCTATGTCATAACTTTCTACAGAACCAATCATGTATGTTCCTTTAAACTTCCGCTG
Organism: uncultured Methylococcaceae bacterium; assembly: GCA_903873165.1. Lineage (GTDB taxonomy): Bacteria > Pseudomonadota > Gammaproteobacteria > Methylococcales > Methylomonadaceae > Methylobacter_C. The sequence goes on from CAIQNQ010000061.1 coordinate 12,104, forward strand.
TAGTTGGGTCAATCATGGTTTTAATTTCCGCCACAGAATTAGCTGGAAATCCACCTTGTTCTGCATGTGCTCTGACTGTAGCTTCATCTGGAGCAATATAAACACAATACACTTTATTGTCGGTTACATAACTTTCTACCCATTGAATTTTTGGCCCCATTTCTGAAAGGATGCCGCACGATTTTTGCGATATCCCTTGTAAATCTTGCGCTGTTAAAGCACCTGCGCCTGGAATTTCACGTTCTATAATATATTTTGGCATTGTTCTATCTCCTCAGTTATGGTTAATTACATACCGCATGACATCTGTTATTTTGGTTTTAAAAGCCTATGCGTCCGCGAATAATATGACCGCCAGTCTTATTTTGTCAAAGACTATTTAAAAGACTACAACTTTTCGATTTATAAAAAGTTTTATAGACAGTTAATGCTAAAATTTCATCACCTAATTAAAGAGACACCTTCTCATGCGTTTAAGTGATTTTCAAAGACAAATTATTCTTAAAAGTGCCGCACAAAACTTTGGTCAAGAAACCCAAGTTTGGTTATTTGGCTCAAGAGTAAACGATGAAGCGAAAGGAGGTGATATTGATCTTTATATTGAACCGCAAACCCAAATTCCAAGCGATTTAATTGTTGCTAAACTGCACTTTCTTAAAGAGTTACACAAAAAGATCGGCGAACAAAAAATTGATATCGTTTTACGCAGAACCAATGCAGATGAGTTACCTATCTATCGTATCGCAAAACAAACAGGCATATTATTGTAATGTCAGAAACAATCACTGAAATCCTCAAAACCTGTGATCGCCATGCGGATAGATTAAATTATTTATTTCAGCCTATATAAACTAAACCCATGAAAACTCCGGTAACAGAAATCAAAAAAGCGTTAGAAAATGCCTTACTCAATGATGGTGTAATGGAACAACTCTTGTACGAATATGAGTTTGCAGAAATCATCCCAGAATTAATAGAAACGCTCACCGCTGATAAAGACGACTACTTATACGCCATTACCACCCATAAAAATGACATTACTGGTCAAGAAGACACCGCGATGGTGTTAATAGAAGCCACTGGCGAGACTCATATTAACGAATTAGCCAGAGCTAAATTGCAAGAAATCTGGGCCGGGGCTTATATAAGGAATATGAAACAATTAATCCCCGATTATGCCAAACAACTTTATGCAGGCGACCTACCCATGAACGGACTTAAAACCATCGCTTAACGGTTAACCGCTTAATGCCGTACTCCAAATAGAGCCGTTCCGATACGCACAATCGTTGCACCTTCGGCTATTGCGGCCTTTAAGTCGGCACTCATCCCAAATGAAAAGGTATCGAGTGCTGGATTATTAAGGTCAGCAACGGCTTGATAAAGGGTTTTAAAGGGTTGGCGTTGTTTCTCAAAATCTAATTCAGGCTCAGGAACCGCCATCACACCCCGTAAAACCAGATTTGGTAAAATCGCTATTGCTTGACTAAGCTCGGCTAACTCATGCAAAGCAATACCCGATTTAGTCGGCTCACCACTAATATTAACTTGCAGACAAATATTCAAGGGCGGCAAATCGCTAGCCCGTTGAGTACTTAAGCGTTGCGCGATCTTAAAACTATCTACACTATGCACCCATGAAAAATGGTTAGCAATTAACTTGGTTTTATTCGATTGAATAGGGCCAATAAAATGCCAAGTAATATCATACGCACCCAATTCTTTTTGCTTACCGATGGCTTCTTGACAATAATTTTCACCAAAATGCCGTTGTCCTGCTTGATAAGCCTCTGCAATAGCTTGAGCACTTTTAGTTTTACTGACAGCTAACAATAAAACATCACCCGGGGTTCGACTATAAGTCTGTTCGGCTTGGCTTATTTGCGCCAGAATCTCATTCAGTTGGTTTTTAATCATCATCACTAAAGTATAAAAATGGTGCTAACAAATGCCCAGACTACATTTAGCAAGGGGCGCTGGTGTTAATTCTAGCCTATATTAACAGGTAATGCTCTTTCCATACTTGCATTGCAGTGGGTAATGAGGTCATCATAAAAGTGTATCGATTATGTGATTACCCATGAGCTTTGCCATTTAAAAATACGCAATCACAGTCCGGTATTTTATAAATTGTTAGCTACTAAGGTGATGCCTGATTGGGAAATTAGGCGTAAACGCTTAAATGAAAGGGTGGAGTTGAGATTTGTATAGTATGCATCAACGGTTAAGCGACTATTTTAACAGATAGATAAATGCTTAAAAGGTCCGTTAATAAAAAGCCCTATCTGAAGCTTTTCAGAAAGGGCTTTTTTTATTTTGAGAGCTAATTAAGTTTAAGCGTCAAACTTAGCTAAATAGCTTTCTAATTCTTCTGCAGTTTCAATGTCGCTATAAGGTGCAACAGATTGAAGTTTCTCTAATATTTTAGCTTCAGTTTCTGTAATGGGATAGCCAAATACTTGTTTGATAGCTGCGTAAGTATCAGGATTGTACTCCTTAAGAGCCATTGCTAATAATTTAGCAGGGTCAACTTTAAGGGTTTCCGCTAATTTGGGTATTAAATAAACAGGGATCTTGATAGAACCTTGTTTAATCATGGTAATTAAATTAGGTGTTTTAAAACCTAAAACTTCAGAAATTTGTTTTTGACTCAAGCTGCTTTTATCAATATGAGTTCTAACGTATTCAGCAGTTTTGCTTTTTTTAGGTGTAACAGTTTTCATATATTTATCGCCCCATTCTTTATTTTGTTAATTAATATTACAATGAATCGTAATCTACAGGATTATTTTACTAGTTATGATATTTCTGTCAAATATATTAAAATAACATAACATTTCCTAGATTATATTAAATTTTTATAGCTCATTTTACTAATTATACGATTCATTAAATCCGATGTAACCATTACTGGATATACACAAAATATGCCAACACTAACTATAATCTTAACTAATTGATTTTTAGATTATGAAAAGGTATTTATTGAAGTATTATTGATGGTTGCACATTCATTTCGGTGCAAATAAACAACTTTTTGGTGATTTTAAACCTATCCAATGTATAAAATGTATTTTGTTTTGTCATGTAAATGAAATATAACTTTATGATTTAACCAACAATAAAATAAAAGTCATTAATCCTGTTTTTTATAAGTTTAGAATGACCCATTTTATATTGATTGATAAATATCACTAGACTTGTATTGTTTGATCCAATCTAAAGAGGAATTAAAATATAACAGTGTAGCTTATGACATAATATTGCTCATTTATTGGCTTAGTGTGTGAATTTATGCATAGCTTAATCTTATATTTAGGAGGCATTTGTGCGGCTTTTACTAGTTGAAGATGATGAAATTTTAGGTGATGGCTTGGTCGCTGGTCTTAAAATGGAAGGCTACGCAGTCGATTGGTTAACCAATGGTAAGCAAGCTGATGAAGCTTTAAAGCTCAATAGTTATGAATTGATTGTACTCGATTTAAATTTACCTGATATGGATGGTATGTCTATTCTTAGAGCCTTAAGGACTCGTAAAGATGAAACGCCGGTGATGGTATTGACGGCTAAAGATACAATTTCAGATCGTGTGCTAGGTTTAGACAGTGGCGCGGATGATTTTGTGATCAAGCCTTTTGAATTAGATGAAGTGTGTGCCCGTTTAAGAGCGTTAGCGAGGCGTAGTGAAGGCAGAAGCGCTCCCACTATTGAATATAATGGTATAAATTTAGATCCTGCATCACATCAAGTCACTTACCATAATGAAAAGGTAGACCTTTCACAAAAAGAATTTGAGATTTTAAGTTTTCTAATGAGTAATATTGGCAAGGTGGTTTCACGATCACGACTAGAAGAGAGCTTATATTCTTGGGATTCTGATGTAGAGAGTAACACGGTTGAGGTTCATATCCACCACCTTAGAAAAAAACTAGATACCGCATTAATACGAACCGTCCGTGGTGTTGGCTATATTATCGATAATCTTGAAGAATGATGAACTATTCGCTTCGACAATTATTATTAGTGAGCTTATTAACTGCTTCCATGCTGATTTGGGGTGTTGCGGCTTATTTAAACTATAAAGTAACTCGTGATGAGGTGGCTAATTTATTTGATGCTGAATTGGCACAGTCTGCTAAGGTACTGAATGCCTTTGTAGATAGCTTATTTCGAGAAGGCTCTCTGTCAGGTCATTGGACTCAAGAGCAAGAAAAATCCGGACAAAGCCTAAATACTTACGCATTAAAGAAAAAGTTTAAGAATAAAAGTGCTTATCAGCTATGGTCTGAAGATGATGGACTATTACTTCGCTCTGAAAGTGAACCGACATTTTCCGTACATGGCTTTAGTCGAGTCAATATAGATGAGCAGTTGTGGCCTATTTTTGATGAATTGTTAAAAGCCAATGCTTTGGGTCACAAATATGAGAGAAAGGTGGCTTTTCAGTTATGGACCAAAAAGGAAGGTTTAGTATTAAGGTCTGATAGTGCGCCTGATTATGCTTTATCATCATCCGATCATGGTTTTAGTGAAACCACGATTGATGGGCATGAATGGCATGTCTTTAGTATTACTAATGCGACTGGTGAGTATGTGATTCATGTTGGACAAAAAGAAGAAATTCGAGCGGAGTTAACCGATGAGATTTCTATGCACTTGGGCACTCAGTTCCTAGTTGGCTTACCCTTTTTAGGCTTGGTTATTTGGTCTATAGTCGGCCTGTCTTTAAAGCCACTTAATCGCTTAGAAAAGGCCTTAGCAAAACGTGAAGCGAGTTATCTTAAGCCGCTTTCGACAAGAAACTTACCGAGTGAAATCATCCCCGTTGTTAATGAAATTAATAATTTGTTTGTACAATTGGAAGATGCTTTTGAGCATGAAAGGCGATTTACTGCCGATGCGTCTCATGAACTAAGAACCCCTTTAGCAGGCTTATTGACTCAAGCGCATGTGGCTCTTAGAACGACAGATGAGGAAGTGCGTAAACAGGCCTTATCAAGAATTAAACAAGCCGTTAATAGAATGACCTATATGGTGCAGCAGTTGCTCACCTTTTCTCGTATTGAATCGAATACCGAGTTTTTAACTAAGCAAAACACTATGATCAGTCGTGAAGTAATTCATGTCATTACTGAATTGGAGCCTGAAGCCTATAAAAAGCAGATTAATCTGGAGTTTGTAGAAGAAAATGCCGTACCCGCAATAGTCAATGGGCCGTTAGTGGCTATTTTGATTCGTAATATTATCGATAACGCCATTAAATACACACCCACTAAGGGAGAAGTACTCATCACTGTAACGGGTCAAGAAAAATATTTACAATTGTGTGTTGAAGATTCAGGCCCCGGTATAGCCCCTGATCAATATGCTAAATCCCTTGAGCGTTTTCATCGCTGTGTAGAAACTGCCAATACCGCAAAAGGGACTGGCTTAGGCTTTTCTATCGTGCAACGCATTGCGGGTATTCATAATGCCGACTTGGTGCTGGGAGTTTCACAATTTGGTGGCCTTAAAGTAACGGTATTATTTCCACTTCCGGCCAGGCCAGTTGATAATTCATGGCAAAAGAAGTTAAGCTTTTTCCATCTTGGATAAACTTTTGTTCGGTCATTATTTTAGTATAGCGCTAAGTTGTCTGGTTCTGCTTTAACAGGATTTGTTAAGGTACCTAAACCTTCAATTTCAACCTTAACCGTTTGACCTGGTTTTAAATAGCCGCGTGGTTGCATTTTAACGCCTACACCACTTGGGGTGCCTGTGGTAATAATATCACCGGGGTTAAGAGTCATGGCTTGCGATAAATACGCGATCATTTCGTAACAATTAAACAGCATTTCATTCGTGCTGGCGTTTTGTCTTAACTCATCATTCACCCATGTCTTTATGGTTAAATTATGGGGATCTTTGATTTCATCAGGCGTAACCAGCCAAGGCCCCAATGGGCCAGCCGTATCAAAAGATTTGCCTATCATCATGGTGGATGAATGCATTTGCCAATCTCTAATTGATATATCGTTAGCAATCGTAAACCCAGCAATCACTTGATGGGCTTTATCGACCGGAACATGGCGGCAACGTTTGCCAATGACAAAAGCTAATTCGCCTTCATAATCTAACTTATTTGAGACCTTTGGCTGATAGATGGTATCGCCATCACCAATAATACAACTACTTTGCTTGGTAAAAAAACTGGGATACGCAGGTTGCTCTCGACCCGTTTCGGCAATATGATCAGCGTAATTTAAACTAATACCCAAATATTTTTCTGGTTTTGGTACGGGGGCATGTAATTTAACTTGATTGACTTCGATTCTATAATTTCCACTATTAATAAGTTCTTGCAGCATTTGTAATGCGGGCGCGCCCAACGATAAAAACTCAAGCATTGAGGTGGGGATGTTCTTATTTCCATAACCATCAACAATCCAGTCATTCACCACCGCGCCTATTCTTGTGGTTTGGTTGTGAGTAAAGGTCACTAGTTTCATATATTAGGTTTCCTGTATGATGACGATACTGTCGTTTTATACTAAGAATAACGGTAAAAAAAAGATATAATATACAATTTTACACTGAGGAACAGAATATGAACGAAAATTGGATTGCTCCTTCCATCCTTTCAGCAAATTTCGCTAAATTAGGTGAAGAAGTAGATAACGTTTTAGCCGCTGGTGCTGATATTGTGCATTTTGATGTGATGGATAATCATTTCGTGCCTAATCTGACTATTGGGCCGTTGGTTTGTGAAGCGTTAAGAAAACATGGTGTTACTGCTCCTATTGATGTGCATTTAATGGTTGAGCCTGTTGATCGTTTAATCCCTGATTTTGCTAAAGCCGGTGCGAGTATTATTACGTTTCACCCTGAAGCATCTACGCACATAGATCGTACTTTACAATTGATTAAAGACAACGGTTGCCAAGCTGGTTTAGTATTTAACCCAGGCACACCGCTACATTATTTAGATTACGTGTTAGATAAATTAGATATTATTTTATTAATGTCTGTTAACCCTGGTTTTGGTGGTCAATCATTTATCCCTTCTGCTTTAGGTAAATTAAGCCAAGTTAGAAAAATAATTGATGATAGCGGTTTTAACATCCGTTTAGAAATTGATGGTGGTGTTAAAGGTGACAACATCCGTGCTATTAAAGCAGCGGGTGCTGATACATTTGTAGCTGGATCAGCTATTTTTAACCAACCAGATTATAAAAAAGTAATAGACGAAATGCGTGCTGAATTAGCATTAGCTGTTTAGTTTTAGCGACTTAGGATGGGGTTCGGCTGTTGCCTATACCCATCCTATCTGGCTACGGATTAACAAAACATGGACACTTCAGTAATTCCATTCGGCGATTATTGTTATCGAATAGTTCAAATACGAACTGACGAAGTTATCAGTTCAGATATAGAACAATTTGGAAAAGACGTGCGTGAATATAGGCACCATGGCAATACCAAGGAAATTTTATGCCCCTATTGGCACAGAATAGATTATGGTACTGTCCAATGTGAATTTCTTAATATCGAAGTTTTTGATGAGGATGAACCAGAGTCAAAAAAAATGGTAATAGAGCATTTTCAGGATACAAATACTATTGAAAAAATCGGTTATTCATATCTCCTTAGCGATGAGATAAAAATTTGTGATATTCATTGCAATGAGTAATTCATTATATATGACATGGCATTTCGAACTTTCATTGTACGGCTCATACTCCTACCCGACTCATTACATTAAAAAGTTACAAAAATGAAAACAGCGTCAGCTTTAACCATAGAATTAAATAAAAAGCCATGCAATTATTTGATAATAAAGAAAAAACCAAAGCTATTGTATTGGCATTACAAGAGTTGATTAACAAAAATAAAGTTGCAGAGCTAAAATTTTACAAAGGTAAATTTGCTCTTGATATGGACATTGATTCGCTTAGAAAGCGCAATGTACATTTTGATTGATTGTTTTTTTCGGATAGAATCATTAATAGCAGCAACAATTACCAAACTCTATTCACGTTGAATACCAAAATGACTCCAGAACAATTTAATCTTTATGCCCAACAAGGCTATAACCGTATTCCGGTGTGTCGCAAAGTGTTGGCTGATTTAGATACACCATTAAGCGCGTATTTAAAACTTGCTGATGGCGATTATTCTTATTTGTTTGAATCGGTTCATGGCGGTGAGCAATGGGGACGTTATTCAATCATTGGTTTGCCTTGTCAAACCGTCGTTAAAATTCATGGCAATCAGATTCGCGTAGAAAAAAATGCGCGGATTCTAGAAGAATTAAGCCATGAGAATCCATTAGTTTGGATAGAAGAATTCAAGCAGCGTTACAAAGTACCTGATATAGCAGATTTACCCCGATTTAATGGTGGGCTAGTAGGATACTTTGGTTATGAAACTATTCGTTATATAGAGCCGCGTTTACGTGGAGTAGAAAAGGCTGATCCTTTAGGCTGTCCAGATATTTTATTAATGGTATCAGAAGAAATTTTGGTCTTCGATAATTTGTCAGGTAAAGTTTTATTATTAACACATGCTAATCCTAATGAAGACGATGCTTATAATCGCGCTTTAGCAAGGGTGAATGATTTAGCGGTTAAATTACGGGAAGTATTGGCTAAACCAGAAAAGAATGCGCAATCGCGTAAAGTGGAAGAAGCTGATTTTGTTTCAGGTTTTACGCAACAAGGTTTTGAAGACGCCGTATTAAAAGCTAAAGAGTACATTACCGATGGCGATATTATGCAAGTAGTGTTGTCTCAACGGATGTCAATACCTTATAGTGCGTCACCTTTAAATTTATATCGCTCATTGCGCTGCTTAAACCCATCGCCTTACATGTTTTATCTTAATCTGGGTGATTTTCATATCGTTGGTTCATCACCTGAAATATTGGTTCGATTAGAAGATGATACGGTCACGGTAAGACCCATCGCAGGTACGCGTCGTCGTGGCACAACGCCAGAACTAGATATTGCCCTTGAACAAGAATTATTGGCTGATCCTAAAGAAATTGCTGAACATTTAATGCTGATTGATTTAGGGCGTAATGATGCAGGTCGAGTTTCTGTGTGTGGTTCAGTGCAACTCACCGATAAAATGATCGTTGAGCGTTACTCGCATGTGATGCACATTGTGTCTAATGTTACGGGTACTTTGCAGCCAGGTAAAAATGCGTTTGATGTTTTAGCGGCTACCTTTCCAGCGGGAACAGTGAGTGGAGCACCTAAAATTAGGGCAATGGAAATTATTGATGAATTAGAACCCGTTAAACGCGGTATCTATTCGGGTGCTGTGGGTTATATTGCTTGGTCAGGTAATCTTGATACCGCTATTGCCATAAGAACCGCTGTTATTAAAGACAATACATTACATATTCAAGCAGGTGCAGGTATCGTTTATGATTCTGTACCTAGAAACGAGTGGGACGAAACCATGAATAAAGGTCGTGCTATATTCCGTGCCGTTAGTATGGCAGAAGCAGGATTGGAAGGAGAGCAAGCATGAGCGCAGTAAAAGTAGTGATGGTTGATAACTACGATTCGTTCACTTACAACCTAGTGCAATATTTGGGTGAATTAGGCGCTGATGTTACGGTAGTGCGTAATGATCAAGTGACTGTCGCTGATATAGAAGCCTTAAATCCAGATAAAATTGTCATTTCACCAGGCCCCTGTACACCTAAAGAAGCGGGTGTATCCGTGGAAGCTATTTTAAAGTTTGCCGGTAAATATCCTATTTTAGGTGTGTGCCTAGGGCATCAAAGTATTGGCTACGCCTTTGGTGGCAATATTATTCATGCAAAACATATTATGCACGGTAAAACTTCTGCCGTTTATCATCACGATATCGGCGTGTTTAAAGGCTTAACTAACCCTTTTACCGCGACCCGTTATCATTCTTTAGTCATTGAGCAATCCACCTTACCAGACTGTTTAGAGGTAACGGCTTGGACACAGGATGAAGCAGGGCAGTTGGATGAGATTATGGGGGTAAGACATAAAACCCTGGATATTGAGGGCGTGCAGTTTCATCCAGAGTCAATTTTGACCGAACACGGCCATGACTTGTTAAGAAATTTTTTAGTCAGATAGTGCTTACATAGCCATCCTTCGCGATTTAAATAATGACCATACAACAAGCTATCCAAACTTTACTGAATAAGCAAAATCTAAGCACAGAAGAAATGCGTGCGGTGATGCGATTAATCATGTCTGGTCAAGTCACTGACGCACAAATGTCGGCATTTTTAATTGCGTTACGTTGTAAAGGTGAAAGCATTGATGAAATTGCTACAGCAGTTGAAGTCATGCGAGAACTGGCCAATAAAGTGCCTATTAAAGGTGATCATGTTATTGATACCTGTGGTACGGGTGGTGATGGCGCTAATACTTTTAATATTTCTACCACTTGCGCATTTGTGGTTGCCGCAGCCGGTGGTCAGGTTGCCAAACATGGTAATCGTTCGGTTTCTAGCACTTGTGGTAGTGCCGATCTCTTAGAAGTGGCGGGTGTTAATTTAGATTTAACAACCGAACAAGTAACGCAATGCGTTAATGACATCGGCGTAGGCTTTTTATTTGCCCCTAAGCATCATGGTGCGATGAAGCATACCATAACCGTTCGTAAAGAAATGGGCGTTAGAACCCTGTTTAATCTGTTAGGGCCTTTATCAAATCCAGCCTCTGCACCCAATCAATTGATCGGGGTGTTTGCCAAAGACTGGGTAGAGCCACTAGCACAAGTTTTAAAGAAGCTCGGCAGTCAACATGTCTTGGTGGTGAATGCTGAAGATGGTTTAGATGAAATCAGTATAGCGTCTGACACCCATGTAGCTGAACTAAAAGACGGTCAAGTGTTAACTTACATCATCAATCCAGAACAATTTGGTTTTAAACGCGCTAGTTTAAAAGACTTAGCGGTGACAGATGCGGCATCCAGTTTGGTGATGGTCGAATCTGTGCTTAATAATACAACTAGTCCCGCAAAAGACATTGTGCTATTAAATGCCGGAGCCGCTATTTATGCCGCCAATATTATGCATACGTTGGCTGAAGGCATACAAAAAGCTCAGGAAGTGATCGCTAGTGGTGCGGCAAGAGCTAAATTCGATGCTTTAATCGCCTATTCAAAAACACATTAAATAATAATAAAGATTATGAGTGATACCCCCGATATTTTAAAAACTATTTTGGCAAAAAAAGACGAAGAAGTGGCCCGACGCAAGTTAGGTATGTCTATTGCTAATTTAGAAGAAATTGCTTCAGGCGTTGAAAGACCCAGAGGTTTCTATAATGCCTTACAAGCTAAAGCACTCGCTAAAAAGCCCGCTATTATTGCGGAGATAAAAAAGGCCTCTCCTAGCCAAGGTGTAATCAGAGAAAATTTTCAACCCGTTCATATTGGTCAAGATTATGCGATGAATGGCGCGGCTTGTTTGTCGGTATTAACGGATAAGGAGTTTTTTCAGGGTTCAGAAGCTTACTTACAAATGGTGAGAGAGCGCTGCCCATTACCTGTGTTAAGAAAAGACTTCATGATTGATGCGTATCAAATTTATGAAGCGCGTGCTTTAGGTGCGGATTGTATTTTATTGATAGCCGCTGCCTTAGATGATACGTTAATGCAAGAGTTACATGATGTAGCTATCAAGTTAGGTATGGATGTCTTAGTAGAAGTGCATGACGCTGAAGAGTTGCAAAGAGCGTTGATCTTGGATACTAAATTAATTGGTATTAATAACCGTAATTTAAGAACCTTTGCGACTGATTTACAAACCACTTTAAGCCTAAAAGCACAAATCCCTGCGGATAGATTGATTGTGACAGAAAGCGGTATTCATACCCAAGCAGATGTGCAATTGATGTTGGATAATGATATCTATACTTTCTTAGTGGGCGAAGCGTTTATGCGGGCAGAAAGCCCTGGCCGCAAAATGCGCGAGTTGTTTACTTTATAAAACACTGTTATTGGATGTATTCAAGGTAACTCGCGATAAATAAACTAGTTAAATAAAATACAAGTTATTAAAAAAATAGGAGTGCAATAGCCGAGTTTTATCATATCAGATGGCCAGATTTATTATCAACGTTGACCAAAGTAATCTTTTTACCCACCTTAAATTATTGACAAAAGCAGCCGTTGGCAATTTTGGGGAGAGGTTGGCCGGTAACGACCCAAACGTAACCATTCACACCCCCTAGCTTATAACGGCTGGCAAAGAGGGTGCAAGAAAACCAGCTCGGCGATTATTAATCACAGATTCTAAATAACGCCAAGGACACTGTTGACGTATTCGACAGGTTTCTATGACACTCGCAA
>CAIQNQ010000062.1 GCA_903873165.1 uncultured Methylococcaceae bacterium
CACATTTTTTCCAAAGGGAGCGCTCATAAATTATTTTTTATAGGGTAATCGGAAGATCATTTTAGGTCATCAGCGTCATAATGAGAATTGCTGGTTGGTATCAGTTGTACCTAGTTGTTCAAGCAAAATCTGAATGGCTTGTTGAATAAGTTGAGTTTCATTAGTTAAAACGACTTGTTCCATTATTGCAACTCCTCAGATGAGACGAATTCAAGTGGGTTCACAGCAATTATTTTTGCAGTGACTTCTTTTTTATATTTTTTCAATAGTTTATCATCACAGGAGATAAAAACATCGGCCAAAACAAACATATGCGGAGGGCATCTTGGTTATCGAAGGGTCGGCAATAAGTGCATACATCTAAATAGATGACTTTCATTAAATTAATTCTCTTTTAAAAGGCTTATTCACTTTGAAACTATCGCTCCAATGGTTCGCCAGCCCATGCCCCAACCGTTTCGTCAAAAAAACCAATCGGCCAGCCATTGGCATCGGTTTCAACCGATTGTTTAACCTCTGATTTATCCAGCGGCCAAATAATCACTTCTATAGCATGACCTTGAAACTGTTTAGGGATGTTAATCATACTCGGTGCATTTTGATAAATCAGTCGGATTGGTTGCATTTGTTTGTCTCTTTTTAATAACGAGTAAAAGATAGATTTAATTTACAAATTGTTAGGCAATAACATAGAAAACAACCTATTTAAAGTTGCAACTAACTCTTCCTCATTAGACATGACTCTTTGCACATCTCCCGTATTAGAACGACTAGCATGTGCTAAGGAGTTACGAATATCACGTAATAATTTAAAATCTGGATCACCGTCTGCATTCAATTTATTTTTTATTTGAGTACGCAAATCATAATCCTCAATATCAGCATGTGGTTGAGCTTCTCTTAAATACTTAGTGATCAGGGCTTCATATCCTAAAGAACTAGCCCTAACATAATCACCTTGTTGTAAATAAAACAGAGCTTTCTCACGCTGACGTAAATAAATATTATCCTGCTCTACCCAGCTAATACGTTCTTTTAAACTTTCTTCAAATAAACTTGCAATACCTGGCAATCCTTTGGATTTAGTTTCATCTTTGAATTTTCTTAGCGGACCACGCGCCTGCGTAATGTTTAAATTATTCTCGAAAAAAGCCGCTTTCTTTAGTAAGCCAGCAGTTTCAGAATTAAGCCCCTCTCGTTGTAACAACTCACTAAAAGGTGCTATATCACCCGTTTTATCAAGCCCCTGAAGGGCATTAATCCAATCCGCTATTTTTAACAAGCCATCTAATCTTAGTACCGGAGCAAATTGATTGATATCTGACTTTGGTATCAAATCAAAAGCACCATAATAAATACCCTCAATCGTTACTTTTTTTGCAATCTGTAAATACATAGCACTCAATAAGCCGAGCATGGGTAAATGTCTTAAGCCATGTGTTAAATCTAAAGAGACTTGCTCACCCGTAACCATTCACACCCCCTAGCTTATAACGGCTGGCAAAGAGGGTGCAAGAAAACCAGCTCGGCGATTATTAATCACAGATTCTAAATAACGCCAAGGACACTGTTGACGTATTCGACAGGTTTCTATGACACTCGCAA
>CAIQNQ010000063.1 GCA_903873165.1 uncultured Methylococcaceae bacterium
GCTGGATTACTCTACCCTCGAAAAAATGCCCTGTTCTTACATCACAGAAGATCTAAGAGAACGCGCCGATGATATTGTCTGGCGGGTTAAAGTGCAGGGAGATTGGGTATACTTGTATATCTTGATCGAGTTTCAAAGCCGTGTTGATAAATATATGGCGCTTCGTATGATGGTTTATGTTGGCTTGCTATACCAAGACTTGATCAAAGAAGGTCATGTAAAAGGCTTACTGCCACCGATTCTACCGATTGTTTTATATAATGGTACCCGGAAGTGGACGGCTAAAACAGATATTGCGGATTTAATTCCCGTGTTGCCCCACTTTCTGTCGAGTTTTACACCGCATTTAAAATATCACCTGATCGCAGAGAATGCTTATTCAGATACCGAACTGGCATCACTTAAAAACCTGGTAGCCGCCGTGTTCCGGTTTGAACAGTTCAGTGAACCAGCCACTATCATAGAGTTAATCGGCTTATTAAATGACTGGTTAGAAGATAGACCTGATTTAAAGCGTGTATTTGCTATTTGGATTAGAGCAACGTTGAAAAGAAAGAAAAACTACGCTATCGTACTACCCGAAGTGGATGATTTACAGGAGATTAAAGTTATGTTTGGTGATCGATTAGAAATTTGGGCCGAAGGTATTAAAGCTGAAGGAGAACAAATAGGCGTTCAAAAAGGCAAAATAGAAGGCAAACAAGAAGGTGAAATGCTCATATTACAACGCTTACTCGCTAAACGCTTTGGTGGTATTCCTGCAGACACCGTTAGTTTAATCTCCAATGCCTCCGTTGAAGATATAGAACGTTGGGCTGATCGAGTATTCGATGCAAAGCAACTTTCTGATATTTTTAACGATTAATTTGTATTTTTATCCCTAAACATATCCTACCTTGTTACCATTAGGAACCCAGTCAACCATCGATAATAAGAATCCTCATTACTTTGGATAACACCCAGAACTCAACACTTGCTTTTTTAACGTCTGCTTATTCATTATAGCGGTTCGTAAAGCGGTCATGCACGATGCTTTGGTTGAAAACTCTTGTACGATTTTGTCATCCACTTGACCATTTGACGTGGCAAATATAACGATTAAAACAAACGTATTCAATTTTTAATCCTGTGATTAGGCAACAACTCTAAACGCGAATCTCACATCTAAATTGAGATCAACCCTGCTGAAATATACGCTTACAACTTTAATTCCAGCACATTATCTATCAACCCGCTATCTAAAGATTCTATACTTGCTGCGGTACATAATTGGATACTATCAGGAGCAATGATTCTTGCAAATAGTTTACCGTTATTAGCGCCAACAAAATCCAAACGTTTGTATATAAGCCCTGCTTCACCGTCTTGCATTATGCCAATGTGGGCTTTAGGCGATTGACTATAAACAAGGTTAAAAACGTTTTCTCTATAGGGTCCAATTTCATGCCATTCTTGATAAGCAGCACCTTGATTAAGCGAAGGTTGAAAATATTGTTTATAAATCCGTCCCACATAAAAAGCAAAAGGTGCCTCACCGAAGCTATTTGGCGCGGCACGATTAATGACTTCAACAGAAGATCCCGGACAAAGTTTTAACAATCCTAATGCCACGCCCGTTTTACCAGTGGGTTTATAAACATTTTGATCATCCATCGGCAAGGGTGGATGTACTGTAAATTCGGGACAATCCGAACCGAACAATTTTTCTTGTGCGCTTAAAATGGTATCGGCCATATCTAAAAAATCATCTTTCAACAAGCCAAATAACGCTTTAACTATTATTGACCGACTGGCATTACCTGCTAATAAAATATGCACGGTTTTAGGTAGATTATCCGCAAAGGCTTTCCTTAAAGCGAAAAAGAAATTGATTACACCTTGTTCAATACGTTGTTCAAGATACTCACGCAAGCCATCTTCAGGAACTGTTAACTCACACATCACTTTTTCGCCGTCTCGATTAATGAGTTGAATTTTCTCAACACCACTAGAATTAGTGCTTTTACCCGTCTCCCATAAGGGGCGTAATTTAGACATGATCATTAATGAATTTGTTAATGCCGCTTGGGTTTTCTGCAAAAACATTTCAGAGCCAGCAAAATCATCTGCATCTAAAGGACGAGTAAAAGCAATTTTTTTATCTCGACACACATCAAGATTGTGTTTGAATAACCGATAAGCCATATTTTCGAGTAGATTTTCACCCCCTAAAAAGCAATCACCTGCTGAGCCAAAATGTTCCAACACAACCTCTGTGCCTACGTCTTCTTCTTCATCTGTGGGTAATCGGTAAAAACCAAAATCAAAGTCGGCTGTGCCACCACCAAAGTCAAATACCGCATACGCCACTCCTTGTTTTGTAGGTTCAATACCTAATTCTGGTAAGGCGGCAACAGCATAAGCGGCCGGCTCTGAGGCTCGTTCTTCTACTGTAAA
>CAIQNQ010000064.1 GCA_903873165.1 uncultured Methylococcaceae bacterium
CGGTCGCAATACTTGAAATGACTGCATTAAATGAAAATTTTTGTTTGGCTTCTGTAGTGGCTTTTGTATTAATAGCGGCTTTCCTGTCGTCATTCGAAATTACTTTAAGTTTAGCAGGGTTTTAAATTGGGAATTGCTGATAATATCTCGCTGTAATATTCAAAAACTTAAACTAAACTGAAAAGATTATGAACTCCGATAGTGAATTGATTCGAAAAAGATATGATCGCATTGCACCTTATTTTGAAATGTTAGAAGCGATGATGGAAGGCTTATTTTTTAAGTCTTGGCGAAAAAAACTCTGGGCTAAAGTTGAAGGCCACCATATATTGGAAGTGGGCGTCGGTACGGGTAAAAACTTTGCCTATTACCCACCCAAAGCGCAAGTAACCGCAGTTGATTTTAGTCCAGCCATGCTAAAACAGGCGTCCATAAAAAAAGCCAATAAAGTCATTAGTGTTAACTTAGACTTAATGGATGTTCAATCATTAGCCTTTGCCGATAATAGCTTTGATACGGTTATTGCTTCTTTTGTATTTTGTTCCGTACCTCAACCACTTAAAGGCTTAAAAGAGCTGCATCGCGTTTGCAGACCTGGCGGACAAGTTTTATTGCTGGAGCATGTCATCAGTTCAAATTCCTGGCTAGCTAAAGTCATGAACTTTGTTAATCCCATTGTACTTAAATTAGTGGGGGCTAATATTAATCGCAATACCTTAAGAAACGTTAAAGCGGCTGGCTTTGCCTGGGTACGTGTTGATCAACAAAGCAATGATATTATTAAGCTCATTGAAGCCAGAAAATAAGTGATTAATATCGAAAGTGCTTTTTTAAATGTCGGAAAAATACCTTAAAAGATCAGAGCGGGTAATTATTCGGCCCCCCCCCCCCCTCTTTAACAAAGAGGGGTTAGGGGAGATTGAATAATTACGCTCAGACTACCTTTAAGTACTCTGCGATTAAGGCCATTAACTGCTCAGCTAATTGGGCTTTATCTGTCATAGGTAAAATTTTATCGCCGCCAGCCCAAAAAACATGCAAGGCATTTTGGTCACTATCAAAACCCCCTTGTTCCTGACCTACCCAATTTGCGGCGATCATATCTACGTTTTTTCGACTTAATTTATCACGAGCATAATTTTCAAGATCATGCGTTTCAGCGGCAAAACCCACCGTAAACGGTCGATCATGAAGGACCGCTACATCTGCTAAAATATCTTTGGTTTTTTGCAAAACTAAGGTCAATTGCTCATCATGTTTCTTGATCTTTTCAGGCTGACTCAACACTGGACTATAATCTGCTACAGCTGCCGCACCTATATAGATGCTATGAGAAGTGGCCTTAGCCATCACAGCTTGATACATTTGTTCGGCAGTGGTCACTTTTATTAAATCAACACCCACTGGTGCAGCTAAAGCGACTGGACCACTAACAAGCGTCACGTCGGCACCCGCATTTAACGCCGCAATTGCTAAAGCGTAACCCATTTTTCCTGAACTTCGATTCGTTAAATAGCGAACTGGATCGAGTGGCTCACACGTTGGGCCAGCACTAATTAAAACTTTGTGCCCTGCCAAATAAGGCTTAACTTCTAAAGTCTCATGCTCAGCCAGGGCAAACAATTGTGTACAAATAGCAGAGGGTTCAGTCATCCGACCGTACCCTGTTTCACCACAAGCCTGATCACCTTGTTCTGGCCCAATAACCTGAATGCCATGACGAAACAGCGTCTCCACATTTTCTTGCGTTACCGTCTTATTCCACATCGCTTGATTCATGGCTGGAGCCACAAAAACAGGGCAAGTTGCAGCTAGATAAAGCGTAGACAATAAATCATCCGCCAAACCATGCGCTAACTTAGCGATAGTATTTGCTGTCGCTGGCGCAATAAGTAAAACATCCGCCCAACGCGCTAAACTGATATGCCCCATTGCATTTTCAACATCGGCATCTAAGAATTCGGTATGCACGGGATTTCCTGACAAAGCTTGGAAAGTGAGTGGACTGATAAATTGCATAGCGGACTGGGTCATGACCACCTGCACTTCAGCACCCTGCTTTCTTAATAAGCGCACCAATTCAGCTGACTTATAGACTGCAATACCGCCACTAACACCCAATAAAATACGCTTCAATCTCTTACCTTAAATCTATAAAAATCTACTTAACAACATGCAACTAGGACAATACCCACTCAATCTGTTTAGGCAAACATACCGTTTTTAAATCATAATTTGCCACCACAAATTCTCTGGCACTTGCGCCCAAACGTTGCCTGGTTTCTTCATCATCCAATAATTCGCACACCTGATCCGTTAAGGCTTTTATATCAAAAAAACCCACTAACCGACCATTAACATCATGTTCAAGCACTTCTTGCAAAGGCGGTGTATCACTTGCCACAATAGTGCAACCCACACTCATTGCCTCTAACAAACTCCAGCTCAACACAAAAGGATAGGTTAGATAAACATGTACAGTGGATAACTGTAACAGAGACACAAAAACAGGATAAGCCACCTTACCCAAAAAATGTACGCGCTGCCAATCATTATCACTGATTAAAGTCCGCACTTCTTTAGCAAATATTTCTTTCCAAGATTGATCAGAATCTGGCTTCATACTGTAACTCACATCATCTCCACCCACAATTAACACCAGCGCATTGGGACGACGTTTAAGTAACTCAGGTAGTGCCCGCATAAAAACATGATAACCACGCAAGGGTTCTAAATTACGATTAAAAAAGGTAATCACCTCATCTGACTTAGTTAATTCACGAGTTCCATTTTCATTATTCAAATTAAGACTGACAGCCGCATTAGGCGTCACGGCATCCGTATCTATTCCATCATGAATAACCGTAATTTTGCTTCGGAATAGCTCAGGAAAAGTACTTGCTTGCCAATGGGTCGGAGAAATACCTTCATCAGCGATCTCAAAATGCAATAAATTATTAGCATTTTTAAGTCTGACTCTACACGCTATATCCTCATCATTGTTCTCAAACTCGGGATCAAAACCAACATCAGCACCTTTAGTATGATAATAAAACTCACTATAAATCTTTAGCTTTGCATTAGGCCAAACATCCTTTATAAATAGACTTTCACCCCATCCTGGATGCGCAATAATAATATCGGGATAAAATCCTGCGTCACGCATTTTTAAAGCCGCCCTAAAGCACGCTTCACCTCGCAAAGTTTTAGTCTCAAAATCACTTGCCCAAGGATGCACATTTGGAGTAGAGCCTCTTTTACTAGAATATGAAACCAACTTCACCCCCAACCATTCATTTACCCCCATATCCCGCATGGCCATGGCAACCACTGTATGCTTAGGATCGGCGGCTAAAGCGGGAGCCAAATGCTTAAACTGCCCAGGAAAGTTCTGATGGATAAATAATATATTCATAAAAAAGGATAGTAATAGTTAAAATTAAAAACTAAACGATTAAATCAATCTGCTAGAAACTTAACGCATTTTATAATATTCATGAGTAAAAGAGTAACTCCACTATGAAAGAGATTGAATTGACAGTTATACTAAACCAAAAAATATCATACTAATGGCTAGAGAATAAATTTATGCAAAAATTTCTTCATGTCGGTTGTGGGCCAAAACACAAAGCCCAAACCACACTTGGATTTAGTACCGAAGCATGGACAGAAGTCCGTTTTGACATTGACGAATCAGTTAAACCCGATGTTATAGGCACTATGACAGACATGCAAGCGGTTGAAAACGCTTCAATGGACGCTATTTTTTCTAGTCATAATATTGAACATTTATACCCGCACGACGTCCCCGTTGCTTTAGCAGAATTCTTTCGAGTATTAAACTCAACAGGTATTGTCGTAATTACTTGTCCAGATTTACAGTCGGTATGTGCGTTAATAGCTGATAACAAATTGACAGAAGCAGCCTACCAATCACCTGCTGGCCCCATAACTCCTCTAGACATTTTGTATGGTCATCGTGCCGCAATGCAAAGAGGAAACTTATATATGGCACATCGTTGTGGCTTTACCAGAGATGTATTACATGGCACACTCAAACAAGCGGGCTTCACATCCGTTGTTGCATTATCTAGACCTGAACATTTTGATTTATGGGCCATCGCAAGTAAACAACCCTTAACCGAACCTGAATTATTAGCTCTACTTAAAACCCACGGCCTAAATTAATATTGACTAAACAAACTCACCGACTATATCCGTTTTTAAAAACTGTTGTATTTGTGCTGGCTCTATAAAATTACCATAAGCTAACAATAACTTTACATAAGCGGATTCTATCGACATATTCCACAGCATTTTTGCACCTCGGTCTAATAAAGCGTGGGTGCTTTGATACGCTGCTGCCGACTGAATAGCAGGCGCTAAATAAACGGTTACCCCTTGTTGCGCACAACGCTCAATAAAACTAACTAAAGAATATTGATCGCCCCACTCGTTAGACGCACACGCAGTCCCTGAATGATACAAATCATGCAAAACCACATCGCCTTGTGCTAAGGTAACAGACTTATAATTAAAACCAGGATAAGGTTTAATCATGATTATTTTTTCAGAAAAACTCGCCGACAAACTAAAAGCAGACACCACTGGAGAACTGGCATCTAACTGTGTAAATACCTGATTCTCGTAACCCATAAAAGGTTTATCTTGCACACTATAAAAATCACCGGTTAACTGCAAAGAACAGGTTAAACGCGCACCATGATGTACCTGCATCATTTGATTTTGATTCGCATACGGCACAAAAACACCCGCCCGAATCCCTTGACGAATAAAATCCACGGCACATCTAAAATTGCTTAAACCATTTGCTCTAGGATCATCCAAAGAATAATCACTCGATACTAAAAGCATTGGCACTGTAAGCGCATTAAAATAATAACTTAAAGCCGCTGCCGTATAAGCTAAGGTATCGGTACCATGCGTGATAATAATGCCATCATAATGTGCTAATCGCTGGGACTCTATAGCGTTTATTAGTATCTGCCAAGCCTTTGGCGCCATATTCTCACTTAAGATTTGCAACGGCTGCAAGGTAGTAAAGTGAATATCTGAAGCGTGCGGATCAATATCATGAAACAACTGCAATAATTTAAAGCCTTGGGTTTTAGCAGTATCAATAACCCCATCAGACACCGCTGAACCGATTGTGCCGCCAGTAAATACCAGCAAAATATTTTTCATAGTCATAGTATGATATTCAAATTGTTAATTCTTGATGAATATTAAAGCACTCTGTCCTAAAAAATGAAAATATCCCTCATTGTTGCCATGGCAACCAATAGAGCGATTGGCCTTGATAACAAAATGCCGTGGCATTTATCAGCCGATCTAAAAAAGTTTAAAGCGATCACCATGGGTTCACCTATTGTGATGGGCAGAAAGACGTATGAATCAATAGGCAAACCCTTACCGGGGCGCACTAATATAATCATCAGTAGAAATTTAGAGTATCAACAAGCCGATTGTTTAGTCTTTAATAATATTAACACTGCCATAGATGCTACCCGTAAAGATGCAGAAGAAATCTTTATTATTGGTGGCGCAGAACTTTATAAAGCCACACTGCCACACGCCGATAATCTTTACTTAACCTTAATTCAACAAGATTTTATCGGCGATACTTTCTTTCCTGAAATTGATTTTAAAGCCTGGACAGAAGTCTCCAGAGAGGACATTTCAGACGATCCCAGCGTTAATTTTAGTTATAGTTTTTTAAAACTAAGCAAGACCATCTAATACAAAACCAGCAAAAACTAACAAGAAGCCCCTTAAAACGGTTAAAATAGCCAGCTTTATGATCACCTTGTAAAAGCAAGAGCTTGGTAGCAGCATGCAAACTAAATACAACACTGATGACTTGAGAATTTGTGGAATTACAGAAGTTATTCCGCCTGTGCAAGTTCATGATGAAATGCCCCTTAGCGATAAAGCCGCAGAAACAACTGTTAAGGCACGATCAGAAATTCATAACCTCCTCAGTGGTCATGATGACAGATTATTAGTCGTGATAGGACCTTGTTCCATTCACGATACCACAGCAGCGCTTGAATATGCACAAC
The DNA here is from genome assembly GCA_903873165.1 of uncultured Methylococcaceae bacterium. GTDB lineage: Bacteria > Pseudomonadota > Gammaproteobacteria > Methylococcales > Methylomonadaceae > Methylobacter_C. Next base: position 6,084 of record CAIQNQ010000064.1, read on the forward strand.
GCTTAAAAGCCCTTAAGGACGAACTAGCCGATGATTTAATTATTGTCATGCGAGTTTATTTTGAGAAACCTCGCACCACAGTGGGCTGGAAAGGCTTAATCAATGATCCCGATCTTGATTCTAGCTTTAATATCAATAAAGGCTTACGTCTAGCCAGACAAGTATTACTTGATATCACCACATTAGGTATGCCAGCGGCAACCGAATATTTAGATTTAATCTCGCCGCAATATATTTCAGACTTGATTGCTTGGGGCGCTATTGGTGCGCGTACCACAGAAAGCCAAGGCCATAGAGAATTAGCCTCTGGTGTTTCTTGCCCTATTGGTTTTAAAAACTCTACTGATGGCACTATTAAAATTGCCATAGATGCGCTGAGAGCCGCAATGAGTCCGCATCACTTCTTATCACTGACTAAAGCCGGGCATTCTGCCATATTCTCAACCACCGGTAATGAAGACGTGCATATCATTTTAAGAGGTGGCAATGGTCGCCCTAATTACGATGAAGTGAGTGTTGAACAAGTGGCAGAAGGCTTAGTGGCTGCCAATTTAAAAACGAATATCATGATTGATTTTAGTCATGCTAATAGCTTAAAGCAATGCCAACGCCAACTCATCGTTGGCAATGACGTCAGCGGTCAAATTGCCAATGGTGATCACAGAATCATGGGCGTCATGATAGAAAGCCATCTAAAGAGTGGTAGCCAAGAAGTGATTGAAGGCCAACCCTTAGTTTATGGACAAAGCATTACCGATGGTTGTATTTCTTGGGAAGATACCGATCCCTTGTTACGCAAATTAGCAGCCGCAGTTAAAACTCGCAGACAAACTAGCACTAAAGAGGGCGCAAATTAATGAATGTTTATGTTAATGGTGAAGTAAAAAACTACCCTGATAACTGTTTCGTTGCCGAGGTTGTTGACACCATGGGCTTAACAGGCAAAAAGATTGCCATTGAGTTAAATAAAGAAATCCTACCTTTTCAGCAATACGCAACACAACAATTGCACGCTGATGATTGCTTAGAAATTGTCCATGCCATTGGCGGCGGGCAAGGCGACTCATTTATATTGGCAGGTAAAACCTACCATTCAAGATTATTAGTCGGCACGGGTAAATATAAAGATTTAGAAGAAACTCGTTTAGCCATTGAAGCGAGCGGCGCCCAAATTGTGACTGTGGCTATTCGCCGCACTAACATAGGTCAAAATCCTGGTGAACCCAACTTATTAGATGTTATCTCACCGGATAAATACACTATCCTGCCTAATACGGCGGGCTGTTATACGGCTGAAGATGCCATTAGAACGTGTCGCTTAGGTAGAGAATTATTAGGCGGTCATAATCTAGTTAAGTTAGAAGTATTAGCGGATCAAAAAACCTTGTTCCCCGATGTAGAAGAAACCTATGCTGCCGCTAAATTATTAGTTAAAGATGGTTTTGACGTCATGGTTTATACCAACGATGACCCTATCGCGGCAAAAAAATTAGAAGATATTGGTTGTATCGCCGTGATGCCATTAGCCGCACCGATTGGTTCAGGCTTAGGCATCCGTAACCCGTATAACATCTTAACGATTATTGAAAATGCCAATGTACCTATCTTAGTAGACGCAGGTGTAGGTACTGCATCTGATGCTGCTATCGCAATGGAATTAGGTTGTGCAGGCGTATTGATGAATACAGCGATTGCAGAAGCTAAAAACCCCATATTAATGGCGTCTGCTATGCGTAAAGGCATTGAAGCGGGACGCGAGGCCTTTTTAGCAGGCCGTATGCCCAGAAAACGCTTTGCCTCTGCATCATCTCCAATTGATGGTTTGTTCTTTTAATATCAATGACCGAAGCAGAACAATCTCTACCGCAAAGAATCCGTAGTTTTATTCGTAGACAAGGCCGATTAACCCCCGGCCAGCAGTACGCTATTGATAATCACTGGGCAACTTATTGTTTAGATCCTAAAACGGATTATAACTTTAGTGAAGTGTTTGGTCGTGCAGCGCCGCTATTTATGGAAATAGGTTTCGGTAATGGCGATAGCTTAGCCAAAATGGCCGCCGCAAACCCAGACAAAGATTATATCGGCATAGAAGTACATACCCCCGGTGTAGGACATCTATTGATGTTACTGCACGAACAAGGTATTTCTAATGTCAGAATCTATTGTCACGATGCGATTGAAGTATTAGAAAATAAACTCCCCGACCATAGTTTAGCCGGCTTACATTTATTTTTTCCTGACCCTTGGCATAAAAAGAAACATCATAAAAGACGTATCGTTAGACCCAGTTTTGTTGAGCTATTAGACATAAAGCTAAAAGTGGACGGTTATTTTCATGCCGCAACCGATTGGGAAAACTATGCACAATGGATACTAGATGTTTTATCTGCACACAATGGTTTAGTAAACACTAGTCCTACTCAAGATTATTGCCCCTGCCCAGACTACCGCCCACTCACTAAATTTGAGCAACGCGGCATCCGTTTAGGTCATGGCGTTTGGGATATTATCTTTAGTAAGGTTTAAATCTTAAACCGTTTCTAATTTCTGCTGATTAGCTAGTTTCTGAGCAAATTGAATTTCATCTAAGGTCTTAGGGGCTGGCTTTTCTATTAAATGTAACTCAAGCCCCGCTGCCTGTATCGCTTTAAGCACACTAAAAAAAGAGGCGGCTCCTAGTGCAGTGCCATCGACCTCCATTAATGCCAACTTTGTTCGACTAATGCCAATTGCAGCGGCGGATCGAGCTTGCGTTACTTTTTGTTTCTTACGCCCCGCCCTAATAGCATCTGACACGACTTGATTGCATTTAACTCTCATGATGCTCTCTCAGTATTAAAGTTAACTGATTCAATTGATGATTGCCATAGTGCTATTATCTTATTACCTACGGGACTGAAAGCTGGATTTTCTAGCATATAATCTGAAATATCCGCCATTACAGACTCAAGAGCACTAATCGTTTCTTTGTAGATAAGATTAACTTGCGCTTCATCCAAAAAACAATGGCGCATGCCAAATCTAATAAGTTCATCTTTAGACCACCAGCGTTTACTATAATTTTCATACTCCAATGCCAAAGCCGGAATATCATTCTCGATATACACTTTAGTACAAACAATATCATAAGCAGGTGCTAATCGAATCAAAGATTGATCATACAGCAACCCAAAGTTTTTTAAATGTGCATCACCATTTCCAACTAAAACGTTAAATACCGTTTGTCTAAAGATACTCTGCAATGCATCTATCGAATCAGCACCGGCAATATAATCATCTATACAATTAACGAGTTCTTCAATACAACCATCATATTTCTGCGTTGATTTACGACCTAAAAGTGACACCATTTCTTCAAAGCCATAATGCGAGCCGACTAATTCATCTTTGATATCAAATCGTTGAATTGCTAATAACAGCCCATCTTGTGACAAGAAAACTTCAGGTACTTCAATACCGGCATTTTGGGCCGCCTTTAAACAGAAAAACTCATTAACGGTTAACCACGGATATTCTTGGGGATTAAAACTTTTAATAATATGAGTTGCAGTATTAACGGTTCTAAATTTTGCTATATCACTAGCTTTAGCGGCTAAGAACTTTGGTTGAACACCCGCAACGCCAGATTTAAACCCTGAGCGCTGCAAGATTTCATTAAAGAACGCCTCGCCATCATTACAACACATCAAATCTATTAAATTAAACTCTGGAATCTCATCTATCAATTCGCCCTGGCAAACTTGCACACGACCGATAGTGTTATAACCAACAATAGCTAACAAACCCATATCATCTATTCGCGTTGCCTTAGCTACTAAAGCAATTTGCTGTCTTCGAACGCCTTCGGGCAAAATCATATCAAAGACTGGGGGGATTTCATGATAGATGAACCGCTTCCTCGCAACAGGCATACATAAAGAGATTATGTCCAAAGCAGTTGCTGAATCTAAGTAACTAAATTGAATCCGAGGATTTGGATTAGAACTATTATCTTCAGGCGCTATTTCTTTTAAGCAACCGACCTTAACCTTATTAACAAAAACATTTAATTCCATATACCACACAAAATTGTTTAAAATTTTAAACATTATAATGTGTATAAGGACTTTATCAATTCATATAAAATTAAAATGTTAAATATTATGAACAATTTTTACTTAATCCGAACATCAACATTAAATACACTACCAACAAGTCAAGATGTTTAATAAATGTTTATAACACCTATCCCTTCTTACAATCCCTTGGAATAACCCAAGACGAAGCGGGTTTTTCATGCTTAACATAATCGGCGACAGGGAGTTTTTCACCGGTTAGGTGCTCAATATCTGCCACGCTAACTAAATATCGATCAAGATTATCCTTGGTAGCGTCTTGGCTGTTGGGGACAATCCAAGCGATGGCTCGTTCATCTTGGCCTGTTCCGCGAATGACCACTTTCCAAAACGCATCAGGGGTTTTAACACCATGTGTGTGCACAAAATAATCATTAGAATCCTGACCCCACAGCGCCCCACCTACGACTAATAATTCAGCAATATCACGATAACATTCAATAATCTCTTCGGTTTGCATCCAAGCCCCCCGATTCATATTAGCGGCTTGCGGCAAAATATTTGGCATCGCATTAGTGGCTTTAATCGCCTCTGCAGACGCATCTAAATGATTAGCGGGGACTTGATGTCCTCTGTCATATTGCATTCCATAAGCTTCTGCGGTGGTTTGTTGGCATTCAGCGGGAACTTTTGGATCCAGAAAAAATCGCTTAAAACGTTTGGCATTTCCAGAATCATGTTGCGCAACATACTGAAACTTTACCGCGCCACGCTTTTCACAATCTAACCATATAGTAAATCCTGGATAATCTAATTTTAAAATCTTATTAACTCTATCACGCTCATTAGCACTGGGCATAGAGGGTGATGTGACCCTATTTTCGGGTTTAGGCTTTGATACTTTATTAGCAAAATAATCAGAACAATCTTTAGGTGATCGACTATAACTGCCATCGTTACAAACAAACTGACTACCTTCACAGTGCGAAATACCCATTTTTTTACCCGAACACGGCGTAGCAAACAGAACTTGAAAAGGTAGGAATAACAGTAAAAACACAATAATTTTAGGCATTTTAATCACGAGTGGCCTTAAATCTGTCCAATAAATCAAGGCTAAATTAACGAATGGAGACGTCATATTAATAAAAACCCAGTGGATTTTCAAATTAAGAGTCATTCAATATAGTCTTAAGACCCACTGTTTTAAATGTCGAGCAATGCCCTACCCTGTATAATGTCCACGCAAATCAAGATCGACCCACAACTAAATCACGAGTACAACCATGACAAACATTACGCCCTATGAAGTTATCGGTGGCGAATCAGCCATACGCACTTTGGTCGAAAAATTTTACTATTACATGGATACTCTGCCAGAAGCCAAAGGCATACGTGACATCCATCAAGCTGATTTAACATCCGCAGAAACTAAATTATTTAAATACCTGACAGGCTGGTTAGGTGGACCCAATTTATACATAGAAGAATACGGACACCCCATGTTACGGGCGCGGCATTTGCCTTTTGCCATTGGCGAGTCAGAACGTGATCAATGGATGCTGTGCATGAATAAAGCTATAGATGAAGTCCCTATGGATTCGCGTTTAAAAACCAGCCTGCAAACAGCCTTGCAGGATTTAGCAACGCATATGATTAATAAAGAGTAGGGTTAAATGTTCTAAAACCTATTACTATGATTTTTTAATTAAATGATACTTAAAGTCCGTCGACTTATAGGCATCTAAAATGATGTAATTTAGCGATATGGTAATCAGATATGAAAAACAAATGCAAAAACACTTTGGAGAAAGAGTAAGAGAACTTAGAAAATCAAAAAACCTTTCTCAAGAGTCACTAGCACTTGTTTGTGGACTTGATAGAACATATATTGGTGGAGTCGAAAGAGGTGAAAGAAATATTAGTCTTTTGAATATTCACAAAATAGCAATCGCCTTAAACGTTCACCCAAAAGAATTATTTAATGACTAATAAAATAAATTTCCCAAAAGTGCTTATCGATAGAATTCAAACCGTAACCAACAAAAGAGCTAGATTTGTTTTAGATGGAATATTAAAAAATGGCTCCATATCAACAGAAGAAATCAGTCAAGCTGGATACGATCACCCACCCCGCGCAGCACAAGACGTTAAAGACTTAGGATTTCACCTAAAAAGAATAAAAACAAAACACTCAAATGGACGATCAATCGCTGCATATACATTTGATGATGATGAATTAGAAGTAGGAAAAATCGGAAGAAGACTTTTACCAAAAAAAGAAAGGGATGCATTAATACATGCATCTGGAGACAAATGTAATATCTGTGAAGCAACTCATAACCTGCAGGTCGATCGTAACCATTCACACCCCCTAGCTTATAACGGCTGGCAAAGAGGGTGCAAGAAAACCAGCTCGGCGATTATTAATCACAGATTCTAAATAACGCCAAGGACACTGTTGACGTATTCGACAGGTTTCTATGACACTCGCAA
>CAIQNQ010000065.1 GCA_903873165.1 uncultured Methylococcaceae bacterium
CACTTTAGCACTTATATTAAATAGTGGCTAGTCAAGCTAATATAAATACCAAGGTTTATATTGCTGCCGTAATTAACCCAAAACTCTCAGCATTGCCGAGAGTTTTGGCTCATGTTTGCAGTGTCATTAGTCGTTCACTATCTCATTCAAGATGCCATCTGTTTCTTTTTCAAGGGCAAATATTTCTGCGGTAATTTCTTCAAGACTACGGGGAGGCACATAATTATAAAAATAGCGGGTAAACGAAATCTCATAACCCTTTACGGTTTTGCTCTCGTCTATCCAGGCATCTGGGATATGTTGCAAGACTTCACGCTCAAAATAGTCTTTAATATCTTGATCTAAGGGGACATTTTCTGTGTCTCTTAAATCACTGTCGGCTTCATAAACAATGGTGGCATCTTTTTCAGTTTTCTTAATGACCCGTTCTGCGTCTGCATTTTTCCAGGTGATGGCATCCAAGATGTTTTTTAAGCCTTTGGCATCACCGTCTAAATCCAGTTCCTTAATGGTTTTATTTAGTAACGGTATAAATGTGTTGTAATCATCAAACGGTTCATCACCTAACTGATCTGCTAATAACTGAGCCGTTTTCATCAAGGTTAAGCGACTATTCCAGTGTTCCCTACTAAATAATTTATGTTTATCAGCCGGTTTTAACTTAATGTCATGTTTGTGCAGATAAGCTTCGATTTTGTCTTCATATTGTTCCAAGTTATTGTATAAATCCTCGCCAAAATGCCGATAAGCCCATGCCATTTCTTCGTGTATGGCCTTATCAAAGCGCAAACTAGCAATGGCTGCTGGGGTAAATTGCGCAGAAAGGCGTAAAGGTCTTTCAACCGTGATTTTGTGATAACCAAAATAATTATTCGGATAAGTTTTAGAAATATCAGTGTCTACAAAATCCATGTATAACTGAGTAATGGCATCAATATGAGCCGGCTGCATTTCACAATTCTTTTGCCCTAAGTTCTTGCGTAATTTCTCATACAAGTCGATGGCATTAATTAATTGCACTTTACCTTGTCGGTGCGCAGCTTTTCGATTGGAGACAATCCAGATATAAGTCGGTATACCCGTGTTATAAAAAATATTCTTGGGTAAGGCGATAATACATTCTAACCAATCATTTTCAATGATGTGTTTACGGATTTCACTTTCACCACCGCCCGCATCCCCAGTAAACAAAGCTGAACCATTATGCACAGTCGCAATTCGGCTCCCCAGTTCGGTGTTATGCTTCATCTTACTAACCATATTCATCAGGAACAATAACTGCCCATCAGAAATAGACGGCAGACCTACTTGAAAACGCCGGTCTTTTATTATTTCTTTACCTTTTTTGCCTCGATCAGTCACAATTTTATCTTCATCAATTTTCCACGTTTTTCCATAAGGTGGATTAGAGAGCATAAAATCAAAGTTCAGGTGTTCAAATCCATCACTGGCTAATGTTGAGCCGTAAGCAATGTTTTCTGAACGCTCACCTTTTATCAGCATGTCGCTGGTACAAATAGCATAAGTTTCGGGGTTAACCTCTTGCCCATACAACAGAAAAGTCGCTTCACTATTCAACACTTCCAAAGCAAAGTATTCTGCTTCAGTTAACATGCCACCACTGCCACAAGCGGGATCGTAAATCAGGTAAGTACCTTTTTTAATCAGCTCTTTAACGGGGGTGAATAAAACGTGAATCATTAATTTAATGATTTCACGTGGGGTAAAATGCTCTCCAGCTTCTTCGTTGTTTTCTTCGTTAAATTTACGAATCAATTCTTCAAAAACATAACCCATGCCTAAGTTAGTCAATGGCGGTAATTCCTCACCTTTGCTATTAAGTGCTGCTTTAGGGCTTAGGTTAATTTCTTTATTGCACAGCTTTTCTATCAGCAAATAAGTTAAGCCGGCTTCTTTAAGCGTTTCCAATTGATTACGCAATTTGAATTTGCTGATAATCTCTTGGACATTAGGACTATAGCCGTCTAAATAAGCCTCTAGGTTACTGTCTATATTGTCAGCATCATTGAGTAAGGTTTCAAAGGTAAAATTTGAAATATTCCAAAAGGGATAGGTAGAGTGGTTTTCTAACACCTTTTTGTTATCGATATTTTCTCTGATTAGAAAAGCATTAGCCTCTAATACTTTTTCTTTGGTGGGGACTAATAAGGCATC